>CAZDAA010000075.1:0-4059 GCA_964503555.1 uncultured Candidatus Nitrosopelagicus sp. | reverse complement strand
TTATCTGCTCCACTCTTTAGAGTGCTTGCCATTTTATCATAATGCTCAGGAATTAACATGCCTTTTTGAGGAAATGTAAGAACAAACATAGGATCTTTTGGAATGTTATTCCAGTCAATAAGTTGCTCAACGACATAATTGTTCGTTTTAAAAGGAAGTACATTACCAACAACTTCCATCTCAAATTGTGCTTCCTCTGACATCTGCTGAATTTCGGGAATAGTGCGAAAATTTTGTAAAGTATAAGATTTAATCGATGTGGTTTCGTTTATTGACCACATTGTTTGCTGCTCTGTCATTACATATTTTATCAGATATCATTGTTAAATCTTGGCTCAAAATGGCAAAATAGGCGTAAATTTTTATAAAAAATTTTGATATTTGTTTAAATAACTACTGACTGATTGAGTATAACTCTGACATTTAGGCAGTTTCATTCGTGAATAGGGGCAATGGTTGACGATCTTAGTGAATTTTCGGCAGGGGAATTTCAGACTGTTTCGGATCTATTAGCATCAGATACATCTCTTCAGGTTCTGATGGGAGTTCTGATTATCGGTTTGGTTATACTCGCATCATCATACAGAGGTTTTGGTAAATGGTTGTCCAGTAAAGAATTCAGCTATACACGTCCACATGTAGCAAGGTTTGCCCGTACTGCGATGCTGTCTGTTTTTGCAATTGGATTAGTTACTTCAATAAATTTATTCATCCAGTTTACGGAGACAGATGCAGTTAACCCTAGCTCAGTAGAAGCTCTCGAAACATTTGCAAAGATACTAAACACAATTAACATACTTGTTATTGGCTACACAGTTTCTCATCTAATACCAATTGGATTGAATAAAGCAGAAAAAACAAAACTCGAAACAGAAGATTTTGAAAAATGGAAAGATATGAAGGGTTTTAAGGATGATGAGGATGGATTGTTTCATAAAATTTTCAAGTGGATTCCACCAAAAACTCCTCCAGAAGATTTGACAATGGAAGATTTTGAAAAAAATCTGCAAACAAAAGAGGGGCTTAATTTCTTAGAAAATTATAGAACAAGTAAGGGCGTTACAATAGGAAGTTATGAAAAGATGGTGAAGGATCCTATTGAAGATTGGAAGGAAGCAGAGAGGAAAAAATATCAAAAGTATCTTAATGATTGTAGGAGTGGGAATAATGAAACAGGAAGAAAACTTGTACTTGGTACAAAACCTCAAGAAATTTACGCTGTTGATGTATGGAGAGAAGTGAGAAGACAAAAAGGATATGATCCAATAATTCCTGCAGCAAAACCAGCTGGCCATCAGCAATTACAAGAAGAACGTGTTCCCAAATCAGCTAAGCAAGTTCTTCCTATTGGTATTTTTGTTGCCACTGTTATCGGTGTGGTTGGATGGTGGGGTGTTGATCTTTTCGTTTTAGCTACTGCTACTGGTGGTATGGCGCTCGGTGTTGGATTAGCATTAAAAGAAACATTAGAAAATTATTTTGCATATATTCTAATTAGAAAAGATAAAGTGTTTACTGAAGGAGATAGAGTTCAACTAGAAAGTGGTTACAATGGTTATGTACACAGAATAACTCCAAGGGTTACTTACATTAGACATGGTCTTAACGAATCATTAGCAATAATTCCTACAAGACAGTTAGTTACTGCAGAAATAATTAATTTCACAAAAGAAATTCAGTTAGTACCAGCTGTCGTAGATGTTGGTGTCTCATATCTTAATGACCCAAAACAGGTTGCATCTATCTTGGTTAAGATAGGAAAACGTGCACTAATTGAAGTAAAAAATTCAAAAGGAAGTCATGTTGCTGCGCAAAAACGTTGTCCTTACCTCGATCAAAATAAACCAAGTTGTGGATGTGACAAAGATATTCACGTTGATGTAGATCAACCAACTGTACGTTTTAACAAATTCAATGATTCTTCACTTGACTTTTCTCTTTGGGTTTATGTTAATTCGTATGGCGCACAATTCCAAATGAAAAGTGCTATGCGTCTTATCATGTATGAAGAATTTAAAAAATATGATATTAGAATTCCATGGCCAATTAGAACTGTCTACCAAGGAGATGAAAAGAGAGAATCACAAGAGATTTCTGAATTTGAAGATCAGCGTAAGCAAGCGGTTGATGAATTTGGTATGGGTGATTTGGCACGCGGTGAGGGTGACGAATAGATTCTGTAAGATTTAAGAATCTGTTTTAGTTCGATCTAATGTTGGTAAACTTCACTGTAATTGGTGGTAATGCGTCTAAAGATTTGGCTAAGCGTATTGCCAGACGATTAAAGGCAAAATACGTAGATGCAGATACAAGAACTTTTCCTGATGGTGAAAGTAAAATTACTTTTAGACACAATCTGAAGAAAAGTGTGGTGTTGGTAGTTCAATCAACATACCCTCCTGTTGATACAAATCTATTACAAATATTATCAATAATTTCTGAAGTCAAGAAAATCTCCTCAAAGATTTATGCAATAATGCCTTACATGGGTTATGCAAGACAAGATAGGCAGTTTCTTAATGGGGAGATAGTCACAATGTCTGTAGTTGCAAAGATGCTACAGGCAGCTGGCGCAAAAAAGGCTATTGTTGTGGATATACATAGTAAAACTGCATTACGTCATTTTAAAATTCCTACAGAAAATGTTTCAGCAATACCAGAACTTGCCAAATATTTAAAAAAACTGAAATTGAAAAATCCGGTAGTTGTATCCCCTGATACAGGCGGTTCATTACGTGCAAAAAAATTTGCAGATGTTTTAAAATCTGATTTTATAACGTTGAAAAAATCCAGAAATAGAAAAACTGGTAAGGTGAGTATTCAATCAACTAAGGCCGATGTTAATGGGAAGGATTTGATAATAGTTGATGATATAATAAGTACTGGTGGTAGTGTTGTGAAAGCCACTCAATTTCTAAAAAAGCAGAAATGCAAACGAGTTTTTGTTGTTTGTACACATGGATTACTAGTGGGTGATGCAGAGAAAAATATCAAAAAGGCAGGAGTGACACAAATCATAAGTACAAATACAATTCCTAGAAGTATCTCAAAGGTTGACGTGTCTGGAGTAATAGCACAAGCTGTTCAATAATGATGGAAATTATTTTTCTGGGAACTGGAGGGGCACAGCCTACACTTGAGCGTAATACAACATGTATGTGTTTAATCAGAGAAGGAGAAATCTTGATGTTTGATGCAGGAGAAAATGCACAAGTTTCTTTCCTCAAATCAGGTCTTGGTTGGAATAAAAAAATGAAAATATTTGTCACGCATTTACATGGAGACCATTGTATTGGAATTTTAGGATTTTTACAAACAATGACATTACAAAATAGAACTGAGCCAATAGAGATTTACGGACCTGATGGAATTGATGAGTTTATTGCAACAAACATGAAAGTTATGAATTTTGGCTTGTCGTTTCCAGTTTTAATAACTTCAGTAAATAATGGATTGGTTGTGAATGAGGAGAAATACGAAGTATATGCTTGTGAAGCTGAGCATTCTGTTACTGTATTTTCTTACCTTTTCAAGGAAAAAGAAAAGCCTGGAGAGTTTTATCCTGATAAGGCAATTGCCCTTGGGGTTCCAAAGGGAAAGTTGTGGCATACGTTACAATGTGGCGAGGAAGTTACAATTGAAAATAAAACAATAAAACCCTCACAAGTAATGGGACCAAACATAGCTGGTAAGAAAATTGGAGTTTCTGGTGATACTCGACCCACAAAAGAATTGGAGGAGTTTTTCAATGCCTGTGATTATTTGATCTTTGATTCTACTTTTTCAGATGAATTGAAAGAAAAAGCGGCGGAGTCTGGTCATTCTACTGCAAAAGAAGCAGCGACACTTGCACAAAATGCTAAGGTGTCAAATTTAATTATCACTCACTTTTCTGCTAGATATAATGATGAGAAAGTGTTGTTGGAAGAAGCAAAGTCAATTCATAGTTCTGTAATAGCTGCTAATGATCAATTAAAAATTGAGGTTGCTTAATTATGGATTTTATGCTTGAAGAAGAACTGATTGACCTATTCACATTTTGTCTGCAAAACCCGGACT
>CAZDAA010000074.1:0-4078 GCA_964503555.1 uncultured Candidatus Nitrosopelagicus sp. | reverse complement strand
CTGGAAAGACATCACATTTCATCAATACCTACGGTGTTCATACTCTACATGGTAGGGTTTTGACATTTGCTCAGGGTGCAAAAATCGCAAATCCTGAAATGACAATAATTGCTGCTGGTGGAGATGGAGATGGTCTTGGAATTGGAGCTGGACATTTTGTTGCAGCTGGAAGACGAAATGTTAACATGACCTATATCATATTTGATAATGCTGTATATGGACTGACAAAAGGCCAAGCCTCACCAACCTTGAAGTTGGGAGAACAAACTAAATCACTATCAAATCCCAATCCAAATTATAATGTGAATCCTATAGCTTTAGCAATTTCTAGTGGTTTTACATTTGTTGCTAGAAGTTATTCATATGATGTTAGACAGCTAAAAGATATCATCATATCTGCAATAAACCATAAGGGTTTAGCATTCATTGATGTTTTACAACCATGTCCTACCTATAATGATCTTTACACCAGAGACTGGTTTGGAGGACTTGATCAAGTTAATGAAGAAACAAAAAAACCAACACCTAGAATTTACAACCTAGCAGATACTGATTATGATCCAGTAGTACATTACAGTACTATTGATGAACTAAATCAAAAATTAGGTCAAGCATTAGCAAAATCACTTGAATGGGGAAATAAAATACCTACTGGAGTGTTTTACAAAAATGAATTAATCACACCATATACAAAAAGAATCACTGATAAGATTCCTAACTATCTTGAAAATTATGCAGCACAACAGAAGATTTCAAAAAATGGAAAACCAATTACTGACATATCAAAACTTCTTGATTCTTTAATTGTTTAATTAATTAACTGATATAATGAATATTAGATAGTATTCCTATATAATTACACATGGATATCACTGAAGCTAATAAAATTTTTAGAAAATCTATCATCAAGGGTTTTTTTGAAGAAACACTTCTCACTCTTGATTTCAAAAAATCTAACATCAAACATCCTAATATTGCTGGTGATGGGCTAATGCAATCTCTTCTTCTTCACATTTTTTTTGATGTTGATACAGGTTTAGATTATCCTGATGGTGATGAATGGTTTATTGTTGATTTTTTGTTTCCTTACGAGATAAAAATTCCTGATAGTATTATTGGTCCAGATTATTTTACTACAATTAGTACTGGTAACAACAAAAATTTTTGGCATCATCGTGAAATGATTAGATACAAGTATGGTAAAACGAAAAAACTTTCTGAATCATTAAAATTCATTGATAGTAAGTATAAAGAACTTCATTCACTACTAGAACCATTAGAAAAGGATCTTAAGGAATAACTTTCCAACCATTTTCAACAAAAATAAATTTTTTATCTGCTGTAAAAACTGTATTCAACATCCATCTGCCCACATCTATATGGAATTTATAAATAATTTCAGTCAGATTTTTTGGAATGTCCTTTTCACTTAGATGATATTGTAATAGTTCTACGATATAATCAATTTTTTCCGCTGCACCATTAAAATCATGATTCTCCTTGAGATCTATTACAAATCTGACTGATGGTTTACCAATAAAATAAATTTCAACTCTGATAGCATTTCCACTACCACGACGTCTTTTCATTTCCTTGATAATTGATTTGACTTTTTCCCAACTCTTAAATTCAAACCATTGGAAAAATTCTTCACTAAATTGTACAGGTAATATTATTTCTAGCCAGCTCACAAAACTTTCATCAGTTTGCTCAATAATTTCTTGTGTGATTTCAAATTTTTTGGTAAATAATTCATATAATACTTCTATTTCCCATGGAGAAATTCCATAATGTTTGAAGTTCGCTATGGCTGGATTATCTGACATGATATAAAACAAAGAAATTTGTAATTAAAGTTTCAACTGGAGAAAATTCTAGATTAAAAAACAGTATCCAGATATTTCCAAAGATACATCAATCCTACGGTAGCGATAACAAATAGCATGGGTTTCCATGCAAAAACTGGGATATTAGGAGTGAATAGTTTTATTTTATAATTGTCAAAAACAGTTTTCACATACTTGGAAATTCTACCATTCCAAATCTTATATTCAATTTGATATTTTTTTAGAATATTTTCCATTTCGTAAATCACTGGCGTTCTTTGACTAAACAGATGTTGTAAATAATCTCTAGAAATTTCCACTTCTGCATGTATTGCAATCAACCCTTTTTTCATATCGCTTAATCTAACATGCATTTCCCATGGTTTATTTAATTTCAAATTAAGACCGTTACCAATTTGATCTGGTTGTTTATGTTCAAATTTTACTTTGGTAAAACCCTCATCTTGAAGAATCTTAAATATTTTTTCTACATTTTCTTTAACAACAATATGTAATTGTTCAACACCATCTTTTTTGTCAGCAAATATTTTCTCTTTTAGGCCATCAAAAAATGAAACTGTCTTTGGATATTTTGTAATATATTCTGCCATAATTTTTCTGAAGATACCGTATATTTAAAACTAATATCTCAATATATTGTTAGTTTATGTACTATCCCAATTTTTTAAACCTCTGACATAGACACATTCATCATATGAAATTGCCATTTCTTTTGGATTAATCATCCTGTCAGTGATCTTTGCACCAGAATTTCTAATTATTGCCAATGGTAGTGTTTCATCACCCTCTCCCATTTTGTGATTTGCAATTGATGCTAAATTATCGGCAATAGCTTGGAATGTAACTTTTAATGGATTACCATCAAGATCCTTAGTTGCTCGTCTATCTAAAACAGGTTCTATGCCTGAACATGCAATTGCTACGCCAACCGTTCCAATTCTTGCCGGCATTAATCTACTATCAACAATTATGATACCAACGTGTATACGATAGTCTAAAAAGAATTTTCTTCTGATTTGTTCTGCAAGTAAATATGGATCCGTTGGATACAAAATAAATTTATTTTGTGAATTTGATTTATCTATACCTGCGTTTGGTGCCATAATATTATCAGATGATGTGATTACAAATCCAGAAACTCCGCCAAATACAACATCAGATTCTCTGATCACTGCTTCACTTAATTTATCATTGATAGAAAATTTTTTTGATATCTCTTTTGCTTTTTCGGATGATTTGATAGAATTTTGATCCAGTACTCTACCTTGCGAATTAGAGACATATTTACTTGAAATAACTAAAATATCACCATTTTGAAGCGAAACATTATTCTTTTTTACTAATTCTCTAATTTCATTATAAAGATCAAATTTATCCTGCATTCTTGTTGCCTTTATAGAAAGCACCTCTAGAGCCATGCTAATTTTATAACACACTCACTTTTTATTATTCTGAAAAGGTTTTAATCTGAAGAAAAACGATTTTGGGTATGAATATCACTGAAAAAATTCTAGCCAGAGCGTCAAGTAAGGACAATGTTGAACCAGGTGATGTACAATTTGCGAATATTGATAAAATCATGTTACATGATGTTTCAGGACCAGGAGTTATCAAAACATTCGAAAAATTAGAAAAGGACGGTGTCGTAAAAATAGACAAACTTTTTGATCCTTCAATGATTTGGGTTACTGAGGATCATTTTGTTCCATCTGTAGATAAAATATCGGCTGAAAACATTGCTAAATTATCCAAATTTACAAACAAATTTGGAATTACTAAGCACTTCAAATACGGAATGGGTCAATATGGAATATGCCATACGATGTCTCATGAAGAAGGTCTTGTATCACCAGGAGAATTGTATGTTGGTGGAGATTCTCATACTAATACCACTGGAGCATTAGGTGCGTTTGCTTGTGGATTGGGTCATACAGATATTGCATACGCAATTTTATATGGAAAATTATGGTTTAAAGTTCCTGAAACTTTGTATTTTAAAGTAAATGGAAAATTACCTGAAAATGTTATGGCAAAGGATTTAATTTTAAGAATTATTGGTGATATTACAACTGAAGGCGCTGCCGGTAAAGCAATGCAGTTTGGAGGAAGTGGAATCTCTGATATGTCAGTGGAATCACGTTTGACATTAACAAATATGACTACAGAGGCAGGTGCCAAAAATGGAATCATTGAACCTGATCAAAAAGTGTTTGATTATATTTCTGAACGTG
>CAZDAA010000073.1:0-4088 GCA_964503555.1 uncultured Candidatus Nitrosopelagicus sp. | reverse complement strand
CAGTACATCCTTCGATATAATGAACCTCAGAACCTTCATCAGCAATGATCAAAGTTCGTTCAAACTGTCCTATATTTTCTGCATTAATTCTAAAGTAAGCTTGTAATGGCATGTCAACTTTGACACCAGGGGGAATGTAGATGAATGAACCACCGCTCCAAACAGCACTGTTCAAAGCTGCAAACTTGTTATCCTCTGGAGGAATTATTTTTCCAAAGTATTTCTTAAAAATTTCTGGATGCTCTTTAAGAGCACTGTCAGTGTCTAAGAATAAAACTCCCTGCTTTGCTAAATCATCTCTCAAATTATGATATACAACTTCTGATTCATATTGTGCACCAACTCCCGCAAGAAACTTTTTCTCTGCTTCTGGAATTCCTAATTTATCAAATGTATTTTTAACATCTTCTGGAACATCATCCCAATTTTTTTCTGTCTTTTCTGATGCTTTTGCATAATAATAGATATTCTGAAAATCAATCTTGTTTAGGTCACCACCCCATTGTGGCATAGGTTTTTTCATAAAAATATCATATGATCTAAGTCTGAAATCAAGCATCCATTGTGGTTCATCTTTCATTTTGCTGATTTCTCTTACGGTATCTTTTGTGAGACCCTTTTTACTGAGATGAACATACATTTCAGTAGAATCTTTGAAGTCATACTGCGAATAATCCATGTCAAGATTTTCAGTGGCCATATCAGAGATTTAGAAAATATGTTATAAAAAGACGTGGAATTTTAGGTAGAGCTAAATAGCTTCAGCTAACGAAAATGTTCCTAACTGCGTCAAAAGCACCAGAAACAGTATGAACATCTGCAATCACATTTTCTACGTTAAATTTTTTTAATTCATCCGAAGTAAACGGCCCGATTGAAATAATTGCTATTTTCTGTAGCATATCAATAAGTTCAGTCCGATCATGATCCTTTTCCATGATTTCAAAAAATGCCCTAACTGATGATGCACTAGTAAAAATAATCCCGTCAACTTTATTTTGTGAAAAAAGTTCTCGAAACACATTCCATTGTGATGTGTCACGAAACGCACAAACATCGTAGAGATGCAATTCAGTTATCCGTAACCCAATTTTTTCTAAAAGATCTTTCAAGAAAGGTGTAGATGCACCGCTACGTGGCACAATTACTTTCTTACCAACTGCATTTAATTTTGTAAACACTTCACCGATGCCAACTGATGAATATCGTTTCGGTACATATGCAACTTTGATATTTTCGTTTTCTAAGACTGTTTTTGTTTTTGGACCTACTGCAATCACAATGGTGTTTGCTACTGCTAATTGTAATTCTTCAAATTTTCCAATTTTTTTTGCAGTGTCAAACAGAAGTGATACCGCTTTTGAGCTCATGAATACTGAATAATCATGATTATCTTCTCTAAGTGCAGTCAAGAATTCATCTACTATTTTTTCTCCCTTACTGACTAACTCTATTGTTGGAAGTGGAAATGGATTTCCTTTTTCCTTTGTAATCAAATCAATAAATTCTTGTGAATCATCCTTTGAACGTGTAATTGCTATATTTTTTCCTTCAATCATTTTTTTCTCCATCCAATAGTTTTTGAAAGACTAACCACCTTCCCTATTATAATTATTGATGGTGGTTTTATCTTTGATGCCTTAACCTTTTGTGCTATATTTGAAATTGTACCCGTAATCATTTTTTGCTTTGATGTAGTTCCATCCTGAATTACAGCGACGGGAGTTTTTTTGTCCATTCCTCCCTCCGATAATTGTTTACAAATAATACTGATGCGAGAAAGACCCATCATAATGACTATTGTATCAGTAGATTTTGCAAGTTTTTTCCATCTCACCGCATCTTTATTTTTTTCAAAATCTTCATGACCAGTTACAAATACTACAGATGAGGCAAATTTTCTGTGTGTTAATGGTATCCCTGCATATGTTGCTGAACCAATTCCAGATGTAATACCGGGAACAATCTCAAATTGTATCTTGTGTTTTTTCAGGTACTCTGCTTCCTCTCCTCCTCTGCCAAATATTATAGGGTCGCCTCCCTTTAACCGAACAACATTACGTTTTATTTTTGCATATTTCACCATCAGATCATTTGTGTCATTCTGATGCTTGTAATCGTCACCAACTGCCCTTCCAACGTAAACAGCTTTTGCCTTTTTTGGAATCATTGAAAGTATTTTTTTGCTGACAAGTCTATCGTAAAGTACAACATCTGCCTTTTTGATCAACTCAACTGCACGTAATGTAATAAGACTTGGATCTCCAGGACCTGCGCCAACGAGAAATACTTTGCCAGTCATTTTTTATTCCACTCTTCCAAGCTTTCTCTCCAATTAGAAGCAATCTCTGCAATGCCACTTTTTTTGAGTTCTTCGCCAAGACTTTGTCCTAGATTTTTTGGGTTTTCTATGTCTCCAGTCTTTTCTAATGTAATTGATTTTTTCCCATCAACTGAATACGCAGTAACTGTCAGCTTCAACATGTCTGAGTTAGCAATTGCCAATGCACCGACAGGAAATCTACAACCTGATTCAACGTATTCTGATATTTTTCTTTCAGCTTCAATCTCTGTTCTAGATTTTTTGTCTTCAATTTTTTTTAGCATAGAGATTGTTTTATCGTCATCAGTCCTACAGATAATTGCCAAGGCTCCTTGGCCTGGCGATGGAGGAAAATCTTTTGTAGACAATGCTGAGTGTTTAACGTCAGAACCTAATCTAGAAATTCCCGCTTGTGCTAGTATGATTGCATCAAATTTTCCATCCATAACTTTGTTAATTCTTGTTTCTATGTTTCCTCTTACTGGTTTTACCACTACATCTGGTCTAACTCTAGAAACTTGAACGGCTCTTCTTAAACTGCTTGTACCTATTACGGACTTTGATTGAATTGTTCGAAGATTAGAACCGTCCTTTGTTATTATAACATCATTAGCAGGTTCCCGTTTTGGTATGGAAGCAATTGTCAACGAATCTGGTATATCTGATGGAACATCCTTGAGACTATGTACAGCAAAGTCGACTTGCTTATCTGCTACTGCTTTATCAATTTCCTTTTCAAATATTCCCCTTTGATCTATTGTGAAGAGAGCTCGTGTATCGGTATCGCCTTTTGTTGTTATAGTTTTGATTTCAAATTCTGAGTCTGGGTTCTGCTTTTGTAATTCCGATATCACCCAATTTGTTTGAGCCAACGATAGCTTACTTCCACGTGTTCCTATCAAAAATGTCAATTTCTTAGTGCCTCTAATGATAATCCGTAGGCACCAATTGTCTTTGTAATATCTGCGTCAGTATGCGCGTCTGACAAAAATACAGTCTCATACTGTGATGGTGCGATAAATATTCCATTTTTAAGAAGATTTGAAAACAGCTTGTGGAATTTTTTTGTGTTTGATTTTTTTGAAGTTTTATAATCAATCACTGGTTTATCTGTAAAGAAAATTTGGAACATTGAAGCCAATGAATTAATCTGGTGTGGAATATTGTAGTCGGTTGCTAGATCATCTATTTCATCTACCAAAAGTTCGCGATTTCTTGCAAGTTTTTCATATAATTTATTTTTCATTTTGTTAATTGTCTTGATGGAGTTAATTGCTGCCGTGACAGATATTGGATTTCCCGCAAATGTACTTGCTTGATATACATTTCCGCCTGGTGCAAGTTTATTCATTATCTCCTTTCTGCCACCTACTGCAGCTATTGTAAACCCATTTCCAAGTGCCTTTCCAAGAGTAGTAATATCAGGTTTAATCTTGAAAGTCTTTTGTGCACCACCATTTGACACTCGAAATCCTGTAACAACTTCATCAAAAATTAGAGGAACGTCATGTTGTTTGGTAATTTTTCTTACATCAGAAAGAAAATTCTTTTCAGGTAAAATCAGTCCCATGTTTGCAAGAACTGGTTCTATGATCAGACCTGCAACATCCTTATTTTTTGAAAGCACTTGCTCAAGTGTATGTGAATCATTATAGGGAACCACTAGTGTGTTTTTTGATATTTCCTTTAATCCACCCTCAGAATCTGAAATCCCAATATGAGCAGACCCAGAACCAGCTTGAACTAAAACTGAGCTGTATGCTCC
>CAZDAA010000072.1:0-4161 GCA_964503555.1 uncultured Candidatus Nitrosopelagicus sp. | reverse complement strand
AATCACCGATTAGATGAATTTCATCAGAAATTACTAATCCTATTTCATAAATCCAGTCTCTTTCAAATGCCATATTTGCATCCATGGTTTCATTTGTAAGAATAATTACATCTGCATCGTCTAATTTGTTATCAGTTGAATTAGAATCTCCAGTTGAAATACCCACTTTTATTTTACGGCCCAGATCAAGTTTTTCTAATTTTTTAAATTCTTCAAATTTTTCACTAGCCAGTGCACGTAAAGGACTTAGATAAACAACTTTGGTTTTATGTTTTGAAATATGTGAAAGTATAGCTAATATTGCAATTAGTGTTTTTCCACTTGCAGTGGGTACTGAAACTAGGAAACTTTTTTTATCATCAAATAGTCCTGCCTTAACGGTATCTTCCTGTGGTGGATAAAGTTCTGTATACCCTTGCTCAAGTAAAAAATCAATTGATTTTTTTGGTAAGTTAAGTTCAGAAATATTCATACCCGGTTATAATGACCCGGTTTAGATTCATAAATAGTGTTCTCACGAATCATTTTTCTAAGATAGGTTTTTGCTCCTTCCTCATCAAATTTCTCTGATTTTACAAGATGTTCTATGAATAGTTGTTCTTCTACCGGTGTCTTTTGTTCACCCTCTAGATCCTTTAAAATGTCCATAAACGCCTGAAGTTTTGAGATGTCACTACGAGGACGTCCCTGTAATACGCCAAGATCAACTTTGCCAGTATTAACATCTATTCCTGTTTCTTGTAACATAGATTCCATCAAGAAAACAGCCCTTTCTGCATCATCCTTGTCTACTTGAGTTTTTAGTAAGAGTCTTGCACGTGCGGTAGCCAATCTAACCAATCCCTCTAACTGTCTAGGAGTTACTGTTAACATGTCTTCTGATTCAACATTTCTCATCTTGAGATAATATTCTAATATTGTATTTTCGGCATCTGCTGTTAGGGTAGGCTCTTTCCGTTTTGCATATGATAGATACTTTGTAAGTATATCAATATCTATGAGTGATTTAGTATCTGTACCATCTTGACCATGTAGATCTATAATGTGTTTAGCAATCTCTCTGTCTTTTGCTTGTGATGGAATATCTCTTACAATAAAAATTAAATCAAATCTTGTAAGAAGCGGAATAGGGAGGTTTACATTTTCATGTATGTTTTTAAATTGATCATATTTTCCAAACATTGGGTTTGCTGCTGCAAGAATTGATGTTCTCGCATTAAGAGTTGCAACTATACCACCCTTTGCTATACTTGCAGATTGTTGTTCCATCACTTCATGCAAAGCACTTCTGTCTTCTGCTCTCATTTTATCAAATTCGTCAATACAAACCAAACCTTGATCGCCAAGTACAACAGCACCAGCTTCCAACATGAAAATTCCAGTACTATCACGTACAACAGCAGCTGTAAGACCTGCAGCTGTTGAGCCTCTGCCAGATGTGTATAATCCTCTAGGAGCTATTCTCGAACAGAATTTCAGCATCTCACTTTTCGCAGTGCCTGGATCTCCAACAAGAAAAATATTGATATCTCCTCTAATCTTACTGCCGTCAGTTAATAGTCGTTGAGTAGAACCAACTATCAACAAAAGAATTGCTTCTTTAATTAGATCATGACCTTTGATATGAGGAGCGAATGAACCTATCAATCGTGTATAGATATCCGGATTTTTTGCCAGAGATTTAATTATCTTTTCTTCTTCTGAAGATATTTCCTCTCTCTCTGAACGTCTTGAGCTTTTTAGTCCCTTACCTCCAATGAATTCAACGTTGTTTCCATCTATTCGTAACCGGTAAAGTGCACTCTCGTTTTTACTAACACCTGATATACGTTCCTGTTCAATTCTAACGATGCCAGTTAGAACTATTCTATCTCCAGGACGTGCATTGTCTACTAAATCTTGCTTTATACTAACGTCAATGTAATGAGGAAGTTGTCCTGGTGGTAAATCTTCAGGTAATTCTTGTAAACGAACAATTTGAAAATCAATAAATCTACTTGATTTTGGTTCTATACCCAAATTCTTGTGCTTACAATTAGGAGTTGAACATTGCACTGGCGAGTCTAAACTCATTCCTCCCTCCTGGAATAGGTTTACGACTGTATAATGATTCTCTGGACAAATAAAAGTTAGTTCTTGAGCTAATGGTTTTACTTCAGATGATCTTACTACCATACCTGATACACTTGTCATTTTACTTATGACATCAGCCTTGATTTGACGTAAGCTTCTCTGAACAGGATAATTTGCTATACGTGCACGTATTACTTTTTTGATCTTCTCTGAGTATTGCGGAAAACGCTCATGTAAAATTTCTGCAATAGCTTTTGAGAATGCTCTTAGAATGTCATCTGGGCGTTCATTAAATTTTGATTCAATATCTGGGTATGATACAAGATCATTATAGTCAATCATAATGTGTGTCAAACGTTTAGACATCATTTGATCAATTTGTTCAACATATGAAAAAGATCCAGTAGCATCTTTGAATTGTGTTAGAAATTCCTTCACTTGATCTGACATTGCTGATTTTGTTTGCGATTCTGTAGTCATTTTTTATCACCAACTATTTTTTTGGAAAATTTTGTACTAATTTCATATATTTGATTAAAAAATTCACGTTCTTCTATTGATAATTTCTGTGATATATCAGGAGTTAATTTTGATGAATCCGCTAGATGAATTATCTTACCCTGTCTTTTTCTTAGCAAAGTATTAAGCATACTTTCTACTTTATCATAATCGTTTTCAGGTAATCTTTTCATATATGATTTGAGTTTGATATAGAAATAATCGTCCAGTGTTGAAAGATCAAATTCACCTTGGACCTTTTCTTTTACAACAGATTGTTTTAATTCACTAAACATATCATCGTCTTTAATTTCTACATGTTTATCTGCATGCAGTATATCTGCAATCCATCTAGGAATGTTAATGATCTCTCCCTGTTTTCCTTCAACAGTTATCCCCGAAATATCTATTTTCAAATCTCTGTTAAATTCAACTTTCACATCATGTAGATCATTACCTATCGAATGAACACGTACAAGATTTTGTATATCCAACATTTATGGATCTCTGTTGAGGAATTTAATGGGTGCGATCGATCAAATGAATTTACAAATAGCTTTGATCATTTGATCCTCTAACCCATTTATTAATAAGGTATGACTGCTTGAGATATGAAAATGCAGTCAAACGTGATGTGGACCGAAAAATACAGACCACAGAAAATATCTGAGCTTATAAACCAAAAAGAAACTGTTGGTAGTCTAAATTCAATGCTAAAAAATCAACTGGAATTACCTCACCTTTTATTCTCTGGTTCAGCAGGAGTTGGTAAAACTACAATTTCACTTTGTATATGTAAAGAAATCTTGGGTGAGTATTGGAAGGACTATACTCTGGAGCTAAATGCATCTGATGAAAGAGGAATTAACATGGTCAGAGAACGTGTAAAAAAATTCTCTAGGTTTGCTGGATTAGATACAAAAATTCCATTCAAAATAATAATTCTTGATGAAGCGGATGAAATGACATCTGATGCACAAACTGCACTTAGACGCATTATTGAGGATACAGCTAAATTTTGTAGATTTATTTTGATTGCCAATAATTTATCTAAAATAATTGAACCTATTCAAAGTAGATGTGTTGTATTCAAATTTACTAAGGTTTCTGAAAAAGATATTTTATTACACTTGAAACAGATTGGGAAAAAGGAAAAGATCAAAATGGATGAAAAAGGTCTTGGAGCTATATCTGCTTATGCTGATGGTGATTTACGACACGCCATAAATATACTTCAAGCATCTGCAAGTACGGGAAATGTTACTGCTGATAGTGTAAAATCAGTAATTGGATTAACTAAAACAAAAGATGTTCAAGATATTTTAAAAATGGCAATTGATGGAAAGGTTACTGAATCCAGAGAAAAAATGATCGAGTTGATTAAAGTTTATGGTATGTCTGAATCAGATTTTTTAAAATATATTAATCAAGCAATTTTTAATTTAAAAAATGACAACATAGCAGAGATGTCAGAAATCACTGCAAAATATGATTATAGAATATTGGCTGGTGCTAACCCTGAAATTCAACTATCAGCTTTATTGGCTGAATTAACAAAATTTAGCAAAAAATAACGCAGAGAGAGGGATT
>CAZDAA010000071.1:0-4252 GCA_964503555.1 uncultured Candidatus Nitrosopelagicus sp. | reverse complement strand
AATGCTGGTATTGATGGTCTAATTCTACCAGATATGTCTATTGAAGAATCAAAAGACTATCTCAAATCTGCGAAAAAAAATAATATTGATACAATCTTCTTGGTGTCGCCAAATACGAATAATAGTAGGCTGAAAAAAATAGCAAAAGCAAGTACAGGCTTTTTGTATATGGTAGCAGTTTTTGGTACAACCGGTGTACAGACAAAAATTCACAAATATACTATAGATTCAATTAAAAATACTAAAAAAATTATTGGTGATAAACTACCAATTGGGATTGGTTTTGGCATATCAACTCCTAATGATGTGAAAAAATATGTTTCAGTAGGTGTAGATGCGGTGATTGTTGGAAGCGCAAATCTAAAGATCATTGAGAACACACCACCAACAAAACTACAAAAGAAAATCACCGAGTATACAAAAAGGCTGAAAAGAAGTACAAGAATGTAGGAAAAGCTACATAAATGGGAAACCATTTCCATATATATGCAGACTAAGTTCATCTTTGTGACAGGCGGAGTTATGTCTGGTCTTGGCAAAGGCGTAGTTTCATCTTCAATCTCTAAACTTTTACAACTTTCAAATCAGAAAGTTTCATGTATCAAAATTGATCCATATCTAAATTTTGATGCTGGTACAATGAATCCTATTGCACATGGTGAAGTGTTTGTCACAGAAGATGGTGGTGAATGTGATATGGATATTGGAAATTATGAAAGATTTCTTAATCAAGATATACCAAAATCTCATAACATTACTACTGCACAAATTTATTCTAATGTAATAAATGCAGAAAGAAAAGGTGAGTATCTAGGTGCGTGTGTACAAATTATACCTCATGTCACGGATGAAATTAAAAAACGAATAATGACTATTGCGGAAGATGAAAATCTAGATATGTTGATTGTTGAATGTGGTGGTACAGTAGGAGATATAGAAAGCCTGCCTTTCCTTGAAGCATTAAGACAAATAAAATTAGAGGGTGGTTCAGAAAATGTTATTTTTGTCCATGTAACATTAGCACCATCATTGGATGTAGTTGGCGAGCAAAAAACAAAACCAACTCAACACAGTGTACAAGAACTAAGAAGAATTGGTATTCAACCTGATATTTTATGTGTGAGATGTACTCAACCACTATTAGAAAAAACTCGGAAAAAGATTTCATTATTTACAAATGTTTCATCGGATGATGTATTCTCATGTCATGACGTAGAATCTATTTTTATGATTCCTCATGTGTTATATGAACAAAAATTAGTTGAAAAAATATTCAGTAAGTTTGCAAAGGTTGGATATATGAATACTTCAGAAAACTGGAGTGAATGGAATTCTATTGTTAAGTCATTACATCAATCTGAAGACCCAATAAAAATAGCAATGGTTGGAAAATATGTTACACTTGCTGACAGTTATGTAAGTGTAAACCAAGCTCTAAAACATGCTGGAGCATCAATTGGAAGACAAGTAAATATTGATTGGATAGATTCTGAAACTTTTAATGGTAATATAGAAAAACTTTCAAATTTTGACGGTGTTATAGTACCAGGTGGCTTTGGCACGCGAGGATCTGAAGGTATCATAAATGCAGCAAATTTTGCATTAAAAAATAATTTACCATATCTTGGGATTTGCTTTGGTTTTCAATTAGCTGCAGTTGCATATGCAAGAAGTAAATGTAATCTTGAAAATGCAAATTCAGCGGAAATTTCTCCTGATACATCATACCCAATAATTGATCTACTGCCAGATCAAAATAATAAAAATGATATGGGTGGTTCGTTACGTTTAGGCGCAAATAAAATTGATATTAGCAAAAATTCAGTTGCACATAAAATTTATGATTCTGAAACAATTTTTAGGAGACATAGGCATAGATATGAATTCAATACAAAGTTTAGAACAGAATTTGAAAAAAATGGAATGATTTTCTCAGCTGAAAGTGATGGTGGAAGGAGAATGGAGATTTTAGAAGTTCCATCGCATAAATTCTTTTTTGGCGTACAATTTCATCCGGAATTTAACAGTAGGCCTGGTTTTCCAGAAGCTGCATTCAAAACATTTGTCAATGCGTCTGCATAGGATTAATCTAATTTAGATATCTCGTAAATCTTTTGCCTCGCATCACGTATGGAAACTTTTCGCTTTATGTATCCCTTTTCCATTAAATGCCTTAATGCTAATCTTACTGTTCGATCCGGTAACAATGTTTTTGTTGCAAGCTCCTTTTGTGTCATAGAACCTTCATACTCTAAAATTTTTAATAGAAGTTTTGAACTAGGTGGCATTGCAAATAATTCTTCTGCAAGTTTCACCTTTTTTGCAAGTGCTGATATAGTAGTAGAGTCTGTTTTCATACGAATTATTCTTGCAGGTGGTGTAAACTTTGTGGCTTCAATTCTATTATTAATTTTAAATCGATCAATCCCATCTAAAACTACATCACAGTGTAAACGTGATGAAATTTCATCTATTTCTATCAAACTGTTATCAGAAACAATTAGTGGTCTTCTTGTAATATCTAAGGAATTTACTGAAATTATACCAAATACATTAGAATCCTGAAAAATAACAGGACCGCCAGCAGACATTGAATATGCTGAAGACCCAATAGGTGTTGAAATTATGACACCATCACTACTATCATGCCATACCTCCTCATCATTAATTCGTAAAACGTGCTCCATCAATGTAGCACTTTTTGATGTAAAGACAGCTACATCATTAAGCACTGGATATACATTTTTACCATCAATTTTTACTCCTATACGTGGAACATTTTCTATAATGTAATTCTGTTCTTTAATCCGTTTCAAGTACATAGACAATTCTTTCAATTCAATTTGGGCTAAAAATGCATTAGATTCTGATTCACTTATGCCTAAAACTGGTGTATCAACATCTAATGCATGATGAAAATAATTACGTACACCACGATCACCACCCAAAACAATCACTAAATCAGCTGTTAAAGTCTTTGAATTATTTTTGAAGTGAAATGACTCAAATCCTGAATCAGAAAGTGTTTCCTTCACTGATTTTGCTATGATTTCAGTGGATTGTGTTCCAGCTATACCAATGCGCATCATAACTAAACTATAATTCTATAATATAAAATCAAATCTCTCTAAATTTTACCGTGTTATAAAAATATGTTGCATTAGTTTCTATTGCGCCCCTGGATGGAATTTTATCAAGACCAATTTCTTTATTTTCAAGTGCAGCTTGTGCTGAACCAGCAGCAAAGCATAATGCCCACAAAAAATCTTTTTCTTTTATTATTGTGCAACAAAATGTTGTAGAAAAAATATCACCTATTCCTGTTGTATCATAAAGTTCAATATTTGGTAATTTTAAGGAATAAATTTTACCATTAAATAACAATGATATGTTTTGTTTATCCGTTAAAATTACATATTCAATTCCTTTCTTTTGAAGAACATTCATCCCATCAATCGTAGAAATACCAGTAAGTGCATTCAGTTCATCAGGACTTGTTTTGATTGCAGATATTTTAGATAGATTAAGATCCGTAGATGCAAGATGAATTTTATTATCTATTCCTTTTCGTCTTAAAAATCCTTGTGGATCTAAAAAAACAAAACCTGATATTGATTTTAATTTTTCCAAAAGATCAGATGAAATTTCATCAAATACTGGGCTGATTAAAACATTATCAGAGATCAATTCATCATAATCGATCGAATCACATAGGTTTTCTAAAAATAAAATTCTTTCGGAGTCATGAATTTTCAATGTAAATTGTGTAGTGAGTTTTTCTGATAACCCATTATTAATAGAAATTTTGTTCTGTGTTAAATTATCAACAAGTGGAAAATCTGAACCATATTTTGTATGTAATTGTACATCAAATTTTAGAGCTCTAGCAGTAAAACTACAATAACATGCAGGACCACCTGGTACAGTAAATATCGAATTATCTATGTGTATATTATCAATAACGCAATGAGAAAAAATATCAAGTTTCATATGCTCAGGATTATATGTAAGGGGAAATAAAAATAACTATGCCATTAAAACGTGCTAGTAGAGGTCGTAAGAAAGGAGGTAAAGGATCATCTGGTGTTGTTCAATGTACAAACTGTGGTCAAACTGTACCAAAAGATAAAGCAAAAAAAGTAACTTCACGTTTGAATCTTGTTGAGCATCAATTAGCTAAAGAACTTAGGGCACAGGGAACTTATATTGCATCCCCACGTATTCTAAAATGGTATTGTATATCATGTGCAAT
>CAZDAA010000070.1:1634-4263 GCA_964503555.1 uncultured Candidatus Nitrosopelagicus sp. | reverse complement strand
CATTTGTATTTCCAGAATCAGTTTTATATGCAATATCAATTGTGATAAAAATTGGGGGATTAACCTCACTTGGTATTCCAATATCACGAATTCCATTACAGAAGGTAAAATTTGACCCAGAACTAAAGGATGATAATACATAATTATCAGAATTTATTGTTGTCAATTTCTTTTGTCTTTATAGTATATTGAAAAAAATGGTTCAGTATCAATACTGAAAATGTGTGTAAATGATTATGCCATCACATAGAACACAGCTAAAAATTGTTGGTGAAATACTTAGTACAACGATGGATACTGATAGTCAAGATGGTACTACCATTACACATCTAATCAGAACTGCAAATATTTCACATGGTAGAATTTCAACAATTCTGAGTAATTTAGTATCACAAGGACTTTTAGAGCAAGTTGATTCCAAAAGAGCCTGTAAATATAAAATTAGTTCGTCAGGAAAGGAATTCTTTCTAGCGTATAAAACATTTCGAGAATTCTCAGAGGATTTTGGATTAACTATTTAGTTAGAATCGTATTATCTGTTTTGTAGCATCTTGAGAATTTCATGCGATAATATGGATATGCAATATGCATATCAAACCATCAAACAAGGTGGGATTGTGATTTTTCCTACAGATACAGTTTATGGTATTGGATGTGATCCATATAATAAAAACTCGGTATCGTTATTGTATAAAATCAAAAAAAGGGAGAAAACAAAACCATTTCCTGTATTAGGTTATTCAAAAAAAGAGCTTGAAAAAATTGCTGAATTTAATCCTCTTGCTACCAAAATTGCAGAAAAATTTTGGCCTGGACCAATTACTATGATTTTGGATGTAAAAGATGCTGATATACAAAAATCCTTGGGATTAGGGAAAAAAATTGCCGTTAGAGTTCCTGATAATATATGTGCCTTATCACTTCTCAAAGAATGTAAAGTGTTGGTAGGTACAAGTGCCAATATTTCCGATGAAACATCATTAATTGATCCCAATGAATGTGAAGCAAAAATATCAAATTATGATTTATTGATAGATGGTGGAGTCATTATTAGTAAAGGTGAATCTACAATTGTTGAAATTGATGGAGACAAAGCAAAAATTGTTAGAGAAGGTAGTGTTTCAGAAAAGGAGATCTATGAATTAAATTGAATTTAGTTGTTACGTGTGGAAGAAATCTTGAATCAGAAGCAGAAATTGAAATAAAGAAAATTTTAGAAGATAATGCTTGTGAAGAATCGGAGATACTCAAAACAGGAATGAGAGGTATTTTGACAGTTCAAACAAAAATGGATCCTATAAAATTTGTTGATTATGTCAAAAAGAAAATAAATGAAGAGCCATGGTCCATAAGATACTGCCTAAGAATAATACCAATTCAACATGTTACCATAACTGGCCTTATCGAAATAAAACAAAGTGTAGAAGAATTGAAAGATATTATTCAGAAAGGGGATTCCTATAGAATAACTGTTGAAAATAGAAATTCAGATATTTCATCAATGGAAGTAATATCTGAGATAGCGAAAATCATTACAAATAAAGTCTCATTGGAAAATCCTGACTGGATAATACAAATTGAAATATTTGGCAATAAAACAGGCGTATCAATTCTTAAAAAAAATACAATATTTAGTCTTGAAAAGGCAAAACGTAATTTAGAATAGTATAGCTGCTCTTTCTACAAGAATATCCTCTAATGGATTTTTTGAAGAAACCACAGATATTTGTTTTTTTGAAATCCCAAATTGTTTTTGAATATACGATACATTGTTCTTTGAAAGTTGCTTTGAATTAATATCAGGTTTAAGTTCAGTATGAAGTTTATTTAGACCAATTTTTTTACCAAGTGCAATAATAACAAAATCTTTTTTAGTTTTTCTTCCTACAGTCTTGATTCCATATGATATTTGAGTAGTACCGGCAAACCGCAATAAAATATCTGTTTCAATTTTCTTAGATAATAAAATCTGATTTTTCTGTGCGTTAAGTGAAATTGATAATATTTTTTTTGCGTGATTCACTCCAAGTAAAAAACTAGAGTCAATCATTTGAATCATTAAAGACGGATGTTTAGATCTTATTTGATCTAAAAACTTGGAATCAAATTTTTTATTATATTTTATATCAAAGATCTCTACATTTTCACCTGATACTCCGAATTGTATTCGATCAGATTTTCCGCCATGGATAATTGGTATTATACTTACAACATCATCATCCTTCAAACTAGTACTATAGCCATCTAATACAGAAGAATCAACTCCATTAATTGCTACAAGTAAATTATTTGTATCAAATTCTAATGTATCAGTAGGCTTGATCTGAGTAAGATGTTCAAGTAGATCCGTTATTGTAAGATTTGTTTTTTCCAATAGTATTTTATCGGTAGAGAATGATTTCTTCGCACCACCCATGAGTTTTATGGTAATCAATGGTTTAATTGAAAACTACTCGTTAGTATCAGTATCTTTTTTTGGTGATTCAGAAGATTCCGTTTTATCAGTATCAGCAGGTACTTCTGTATCAGTATTGGTCTCCTGATCTGACTGTTGATTTTCCTTTTCTGCGTTAATTCTTATTTCATTCTTAATTAATTTTGTAATATATCCGGCTATCTTGTTTTTTAG
>CAZDAA010000070.1:0-1534 GCA_964503555.1 uncultured Candidatus Nitrosopelagicus sp. | reverse complement strand
ACTTTTGATGCAGAAAAAATTACACTTGGGATAAAACTAACTTGTGCCTCCTTGTAACCAAAACATCTAGAAAATCTTACTGGACCATCGGTTTCCACTAAAATTTTGTCTTTGTCGGCTTTGGTCAGCAATACCTGCTTATCCTGTGAATAAACCATTACTGGTCCAAATGATACAAAACATCCCAAATCCATTGCATCACGCAACTGTTTCTTATTTCCATCAAACCAATGTAACAGAACATTGGTAACGTTGTATGATGGTAAAATCTTGAAAATCTTATCGAGTGTTTTCCTAGAATGTATAGAAACAGGTTTTTTCAATTTTTCAGCCAATGAAAGCTGTGTTCTAAAGATTTCTTCCTGCCTTGACAACTCTTCATCGGAATCAGTGTATGTATCATCTAATCCTATTTCGCCTATACCAGAAATATGTTCTTTATTTTCGTCAACGAGTGTTAATATTGGTTCAATGCTATCATTTGCTTTTTCAGGATGTATGCCTATGAAAGGAAAAATCAAATCACTTTTTTTTCCAAGTTCTAAAGTGGTTTTTGCAGAAGTATGATCCATTGAGACACAGCATGCTTTAAGATGAATTTTTTTCATAGAATTTAGAATAAATGGGAAATATGATTCGTATGCTAAATCTGAAAGATGGATATGAGTATCATAAATCCAATTCATGATTATACTAGATATGACATAAGTTAAAGTCTGTTTAAATCTGCATTCTATCTGAATTATTTTACTAGTGGTTTTTTAACATACTTTGAACAAAAATAATCATGAAATCGTCAGAGTTGGGACTTTCCCCCATGTATAGAATTCTAAAAAAATCTGGGGCAGAGCGTGTTAGTGACGAATCTGCAAATGAGCTTAGAAGAGTTATAGAGGAAATAGCAGAATCTATTGCCAAAAATGCGGTAGATATGTCAACACATGCCGGAAGGAAAACGGTTAAGGCAGACGACATAAAATTAGCCTCGAAGCAATTTAACAAATATTAATCTAAAGAGTTAATTGTTCATTTGTTATTTTTTTCTGTACGGTGAGGTAGTACAGTCCGGTAGTGCATGGGCCTGCAAAGCCTAGGGTCGGGAGTTCAAATCTCCCCCTCACCTTTCTACTAAAACAGCACCTTTCATCCAAGGATGAAGCGTACAATAATAATCATAAATTCCTTCCTCGGTAAACTTGTAAGAAAAGATATCTTCGGGATCTAATAATTCACTGTCAAATAACCCATCTGGATCATCATAAAAACCACTTGTTACACTATGAAATGCAGCATCTTGATTTTGCCAATAAACTGTTTCGCCAGGCTTTATCGTAATCTTTGACGGAATGTAGCAATCATCATTCGGACCACAATCAGGACGAGCAGACTTTACTGGCATTATTACTAGATTTTCAGGCTCTGCAGGTTGTTCTGGTTCTTCTGGTTCTTCTGGTTGAATGCTTACAGGTTGATCATCAAAATTTATGTCTGAGACAACAAATATCATGCCCAAAACAATTACTCCAATTACTAT
>CAZDAA010000069.1:2780-4307 GCA_964503555.1 uncultured Candidatus Nitrosopelagicus sp. | reverse complement strand
CAAGGATTTATCCATCCAGCTACACTAGTACCATCAGAGTTAGAATATGCTGAAGGATACAAGGCTGTTATGGATGTTTTACATGCCAAAATGAAACCAATGAAAGATCAGTCACATGATAATCAAAGAAAGGAATCTTATGAAGATCCCGATTAGATTAATCAAAAAAGGTTAAATCAAATCAAAAATAAATGAAATTGTGAGAGTGCCTAAAATCATTAGTGGATTAAAACCATTTGCCATAACATACATCTCCGTAATAGCTTTTTCGAATTTTGTTTTTGTATTATTCAGTCAAACTGTTCGAGATATTATTTGGTCATTTTTTAAGGATGCTGGAGGAATAGTAATACTTGGAATGGTGTTTCTATTTGCACTTGCATGGCTGGTTAAAGCAAGACCACATAAAATTCCAAAAAAATACCAGATTATAGTTTTTGATATATTCGGGAAAGAATCACATGTTGATGGGATAAGAACTGAATTTAAGAATCATGATGTTGCATGGAGTTTTATGAAATTTTACAAGAAATCATACCCTCTCTGCAATTTTGCTATGGTCACAAAACAAAAAGACTCTTCTAAAAAAATAATTTTCAAATATATCTAGATCTGTATCACATCCATTCTCAATTTTAGGTTCAGGTTTATTACTTGAATATGCAAAAAAAATCTGATGGAATTTTCAACTCTTGCCGAAATATTTCAGAAAATGGAAAAAACATCGAAGCGTATAGAACTGACAGATATTTTAGTAGAATTATTAAAAAAAACACCTAAAGAGATACTTCCAAATGTTGTTTATCTTTTGCAGGGTATCATTAGACCAAATTTTGAAGGTGTAGAATTAGGAATTGCTGAAAAACTTGCAATTCGTGCTATTTCAAAATCTTCTGGTTTATCAATAAAAAAGATTGAAGATGATTATAGAGAAGGAGGTGATCTAGGTTTAACTGCCTTAAACATATTAAAATTGAAAACCCAAACCACATTTACTGCAGAAAAAATTACTGTAGAAAGAGTTTATGACACACTATTCAAGATTGCAAAGTTAGAAGGTAAGGGTTCACAAGATTTGAAAATGAAATACATTTCAAGTATGCTAAATGATGCAACCCCAGTAGAAGCAAAATTTGTTATGAAGATTTTATTGGGTACATTACGCTTAGGAGTAGCAGAAAATACTGTTATGGATGCACTTGCTATTGCTTTTACTGGAAAAAAAGAGAATAAGGAAGAAATAGAAAATGCATATAATGTTTCAAGTGATTTAGGTAAAGTTTCTTTGGTTATTGCAACAGATGGAATTGAAGAAATAAAAAAATTTAAGATTTCATTATTCAATCCAATAAGACCTATGCTGGCAGATAGAGTAAAAAGTGAAACGGAAGCGATTAAAAAAATGCCTCAACTATTTGCTGCAGAATATAAATTGGATGGAGAGCGTGTGCAAATTCATAAACAGATGAATAAAATAATTTTATTTTCAAGAAGGTTAGAAAATATTACACAATACTATCCAGACAT
>CAZDAA010000069.1:0-2680 GCA_964503555.1 uncultured Candidatus Nitrosopelagicus sp. | reverse complement strand
AAAAGAAGAGAGATTTTAGAAAAAGTAGTCAAAGAAGATAACTTTTCAAAACTTGTACCTATGTCGCTAGTTAAAAATGAAAATGAGATTGAAGATTTTCTAGAAAACTCTATCAATTCTGGATGTGAGGGACTGATGCTAAAAACTCCTAATGCTGGATACCGCGCTGGAGCAAGAGGTAGTAATTGGTTAAAATTAAAACGTGAATATAGAAATGAATTAGGAGATAGTCTTGATCTAGTAGTTATAGGCGCTTATTTTGGAAGAGGACGTAGAACTGGTCTATATGGTACATTGTTATTAGGAACATATAATCCAGAAAAAGATAATTTTCCTAGTATTTGTAAAGTTGGTACAGGTTTTACTGATGAAAGTTTGGATCAGTTATATCAAATTCTCTCGAACAAAGTCATACTCAAAAAAAATCCTAGAGTTATCAGTGAAATGGAAGCTGATGTTTGGCTTGAACCTGAATTAGTCTTAGAAGTGGTCGCATCAGAAATAACCTTAAGTCCTATTCATAAAACTGGATTAAATTTAGTAAGAGAAAATAGTGGGTTTGCCTTAAGATTTCCAAAATTTACAGGAAAAATCAGACATGAAAAAGCAGTAGAAGATGCTTCAACTCACGATGAAGTATTAGCCTTGTACAAAAATCAGTCCAAAGTTAATCATGAAAAGTGATGATTTATCAAAAAAGTAGGGTATAAATTAGAAAAGCGATCTATAGATAATTACCGTTATGTATAGTGGAGAGTTAGAAGTTCAAGCAAAAAGAAAGGCGATAGCTGTTTTACAAGATGAGATAAATAGAATTCTAAATGCTTCTAGAGAATTATCGAGTTTACCAGAATTACTAGTAAAAAAGAATAAAACTGATGTTAAAGCTAAACTTGAACAAATTTCTAGTCTTGAAGATGAAGTAGAAAACCTTCGACGTAAAATTACTAGAGATGTTGCAGATGTTGGGGGATTAATTATGAACAGAGAAAATATCTTGAATACAGCCTATACTATGGATGAGATTGCTGGCTACATAACTGGAATTGCGTTTAAACTCTCAAATATCAAAGTAAAAACATTAACCACAGAAAATTTTGATAAAGAATTAACTGAATTAATTGAACTTGTTGTTGATCAAGTATACAAATTAAATGAAATTATTAGAAGTTTAAACACTGATTCTACTAAATCTGTTGAATTTGCTCAGGAAACACAAAAAATTGAGCGCGAAATAGATATAAAATATCGAAATATGTCAATCAAAGCATTGGATACAATATCAAATACAAAAGAATTATTGTTAATGAAAGATATCATTGAAGGTATTGAAGAAATGGCTGACAAATGCCAAGAAGTTTCAGATTCGTTTATTTTACTAGCACTTAGTATCTGATTTGAAAAGCGAATTAATAGAAAACCGAATTATTATTTGGGATATAGAGCATTCAAAAGAATTATTCGGTAATGGTTATTTTGGAAAACCTATTGGAATCCCAAAACCTAAAGTAGATGAAATTAATGTTCCGCTTGTTCTTGATTTAATCGAAGGATGTTATCTTCAAGAAATATCAAAAATTAAGATTTATAAAAATAAGAAACGGGTTTCAGAAAAAGAAATGATAGCAATTTGTAAAAAGGAATATCATAATTTTGATAAAAAATATCTCGTATACAAAGACTTTCGTAAAAAAGGATATGTTGTAAACCCTGGTATAAAATTTGGTTCTGATTTTGCAGTATACCAAAAAGGTCCTGGTATTGATCATGCACCATATCTAGTTCAAGTTTACAATGGTAATGATCCTATTTCTTCTACAGATGTTGTGTTAGCTGGGAGATTAGCAAGTAGTGTTAAAAAACAATTCATACTTGCCATTCCAAAAGGCAAAACCCACATCGAATACTTGGCTCTTGATTGGTGGAAGCCTAATTAAGATTCTTTATGTAACCAGCAATCTTATTGTAAATAGCAAATAATTCTTTTGTTATGCCGAAATCATAACTATTTTTCCATTTTCCATAAATGCGTACTCCATTATCTGTAGGATCAACAAAAATTATTGCATCGTTAAGTGATTGCTTGGCAATCATTTTATTCAATGATGAGTCAGTGTTTAACTCATCAGCTAGTTGACCTCCTTCCCATGTTACACCAGTTATTTTTTTTGAACCGAAATAACCCGTAGTTTGTAGTCTAGTTCTTGCAGTAAGGTTCAGTAATTTTTCACCAATATCTTTCTGTACAATAAAATGTGCTTGGAACCTATCCTGTGCACCCCATGGAAGTGGATTTGGATCTTGCATTTCTATCCCTTCTGTATTATCTGTACAGCATCAATATCTGTACCAGAAACTTTCAATGAACCTTTATTGGTAATCATTCTAGTGGTTTGAGTAAAGCATCTACTATAGTAATCACCCTTCTCAACATCCCCTTCTCCTATTTCATTAGGAGTTGCATTAACACCAATCTTATTTAATATATCAGAAAATTTTTCAGGCCAACTTTTTAGTACAATTGTTTCAGGTTCAGAATCTTCCATGTCGTATCTGATTTTAGCACATAATTTAACATTTCTTGTTGTTCTTGATTAGTGATTAGCAATAAAATAAATACATGATAAACTAATTTTTGATCTCATGCTAAAGTTTCAAAATAAAACTGTACTAGTTACTG
>CAZDAA010000068.1:0-4319 GCA_964503555.1 uncultured Candidatus Nitrosopelagicus sp. | reverse complement strand
GAGAAAAATGTTGATTTCCCAACGTTAGCTTTTCCAAGCAGACCAATTTGCATAACATAGAATGATGGTTTTATACATATTAGTATTACAGAGATTTTTAATTCAGTTAGTTTTGAATAACTGTATGTTAGTTTTAACGGGAAATCCAGGTGTGGGAAAACATACAGCTGCATCTGAAATAATGAAACAAAATACAATGTATGAAATTATAGATATTAACAATCTAGCAATAGAACTTGGATTAGCAGAAAAAGCAAAAGAAACTTTGGAAGTTTATGTAGCAGAATTAAAAATAAAGATGAAACAGAAAGTTTCCAATAACTCGTTAATTGTTGGGCATTTGGCACCATATGTTCTGGATGAATCTGACGTTGATGTGGCTATAGTATTAAGGAAAAATCCAATGGATTTGATTAAAGTGTTTAAAAATAGAGGATACTCCAAAGAAAAAATCAAATCAAATACTGCGGCTGAGTTTATAGGAGTTACATTTAATGATTCTATTTCATCCTTTGGTAAAGAAAAAACATTTCAAATTGATACAACGAATAAAACTCCTGAACAAGTTACTAGTATTATTGATAAAATAGTTAATGGAAAGAATAAAGGGGATATAGTAGATTGGTTTCATCTTGTTGAGGAAAATAAAGATTTTTTCAAAAATATAGAATAATAATTTAATAATGCACAAAAGGTATGCTAACAAATGTTTGAAATAAAATATAGTGATTTGGCAGGTAGGATCGGTATTTTACATTCTAATCATGGGAAAATTGAAACTCCCGCTTATGTTCCGGTTATTCATCCTGTAAAGCAGACAATACCAACTAAAAAAATTCGTGAGATGGGTTTTGATCTTGTAATCACTAATGCATACATAACAATGAAAAGATATGGGGAAGATGCAATCAAAAGAGGAATTCATGATGTGATAGGTTTTGATGGTGCTATAATGACGGATTCTGGTGGATACCAAGTATTAGAATATGGTGACGTTGACGTTGCACCTCCTGATATGGCTGACTTTGAAAGGAAGATAATGACAGACTTTGCTATACCTCTTGACAAACCAACAGGTTATGGTCTAAGTAAAAAGATAGCAAAATCATATGTTAATCAAACTCTGAAGGATTCTAAAAAAACACTAGACAGTAGAAAAGATAATGGGCAGATTTGGTTGGGTCCAATACAAGGTGGTGAACATCAAGAACTGGTAAAGAGTTCAACAAAACATCTAATCGACTATGGGTTTCCTATGTTAGCCCTTGGTAGCCCTGTGGAATTTATGGAATCATATGAGTATAAACTCCTAGCATCAATGATAATAACAGCTAAAAAACAAATTCCTAATAATATACCACTACATCTTTTTGGAGCTGGTCATCCTTTGACAATTCCTTTGGCTGTAGCGCTTGGATGTGATACTTTTGATTCTGCATCATACATACTATACGCCAAACATGACAGATACATAGAAGATGATAAAACGACTCATTTGGCAGATATAAAGCATTTTTCATGCCTATGTGAAGTATGCACAAAATTTAAGCCAAAAGAAATTCTGTCATTGAAATCTGAAGATAAAATAAACAAAATTGCACTTCATAACCTATTCGCCATTAAATCTGAAGTGGATAGAGTAAAAGAATCAATCATGCAGGGAAGGCTTTGGGAGTATGTTATGATGAAGATGCGTGCTCATCCAAAGCTATTTGAAGCAATTGATGTTTTCACAAAGAATTCTGATTTTTTTCTTAGCACCACTCCAAAATTTAAGAAAAGAGCGGTCTTTTTGTTTTCAAAAGAAGATCAATATAGGCCAGAAATTCTTGCTTATCAGAATATTGTCAAAAAATTCAAAACCAGGAAAAAAAGTATAGTTATAACAAAAAATACTAGTACTAAACCTGCCTATCTTTCAAATGAATATATGAATATGAAGAAAAAATTCAAAGATGATGAATCAGTTCAATTTTGTTATTATAATCCATTTCTTGGCATAATACCATTAGAATTATCAGATATCTATCCAGCATCACATTATGAAATGCCAAGAAGTAATTTTATGCCAGAGGATTTTCCAGTGTTTACTCAAGTATGGGACACTTTCTTTTCCAAAAATAACTTTGATGTTTTATACATATCAAAAAAAGATCCGTTCATAAAATATTTTGTGAAAATGTTGCCAAAAAATATCAAAAGAAAATTCTTAGAAAAATAATAAAAAAAAGTTTAGTGGGAAGATACAGATTATAGTGCTGCGTCTTCTGCCCAACCTTTTACGAATACACCGTTTTTGTGAAGAGGTACAGGTTGTCCTGCAGTATAGTTCATTGGTCTCATCCAAAAGATTGACTTTGTAGGGCACACTCCAATGCATGCTCCATCAGAGATACATCTCTCAGGATAAAATACAAATGCTTTTCCTCTCTTCCAACCTTCAACAGGTTTTACACGGAGTACGTCAGGTCCAAGAGTTGTACAGATTTCTACACAAAGTGCACATCCGATACATCTCTGTTCATCTACGTCTGGAAGTATTGCTATTGGCATTTATTTCACTGATCATCCAGCCACACTTTGCTATTTAAACCATGATTGAAATCTATAACCCTGTTATAGAATAGATCGTTAGGCGAAACTAATAAAAAAACAAAAAGAAACGTGATGGTTACACGCTTTATTTTCTCATTGCATCAATCTGACCAGAGGTTACCCAGTCAAGTAATTCTGCAGATGAAGGATTTAGATCTGCTTTTTGATTCATCAAATTAGCAACCCAAATCCAGTTTATCTGATTAAGAAGTGGTTTTTGTGACTCGTCACCAGCTCTGACCTTAGCTACAAGAGCCTGATCTTGCTGTTTTAACCACTCATCATAACTTCTTCCCATGAGAGATCGATCTTAGGTTTGCCTAATTAAAGGTTATGGATATTTTCCCATTTGTAATTTGATCGGTTATACTACGAAGTTTTTAATGTAGTTGCTGAAGATGTTTTCCGTGAAGATTAAGATTTTAGGAGCTGCAAATGAAGTTGGTAGATCTGGATTTTTAGTAAATTCTGACAACACAAATCTTCTTTTAGATTATGGTGTCATGTTTGCTAGAAAACGTACTGAACCTCCTTCATATCCATTACATGTAAAACCAAAAGAAGTTGATGCTGCAGTTATCACTCACGCACATCTAGATCATTCAGGATGTATTCCTTCTTTATTTAACGGAGGAAATGCTGATGTTTACTCTACTCCACCTACTATTGATCTGAGTGTATTACTTATTGAAGATATGCTCAAAATTGAAAAAAACCAGCATGAGTTTGATTTGCGTCATGTCAATAGTATGATTCGAAACTCTAAGGAGATTGGTTACAGGCAACCGGTAAATGTTGGTGATGTAAAATTTGAATTAAGATCTTCTGGACATGTTATAGGTGGTAGTACAGTTATTGTTGAGGCAAAAGGTAAACGATTGTTTTATACAGGAGATATCAATCTGAGGGGTTCACGCATGCTGCCCCCAGCTGATTTGGATATAGGTGATATCGATCTTTTGATTACTGAAAGCACTTATTCGCAAGCACAACAAATGCCACGAGCTGAATCTGAGAAAGGCTTACTCGAATTTGCTAGCGAGGTTATGGATAGAAAAGGTGTTTTATTCATTCCATCATTTTCTGTTGAAAGATCACAAGAAATTGCATGTGTATTAAAGAATGCAAACTTCAAGTATCCAATAATTATGGATGGAATGGCATTAAAGGTAAATGATATTATGTTTCGTTATCCTGAATATTTGAAAAATGTCAACATATTCAGTGATGCAATTAATGGTGCCACTCTGATCAGAAATCATAGTGATAGAAAAAGGGCTATTTCAGAACCATGTGTTGTCATTTCTCCCGCAGGTATGCTGGTAGGTGGTAATGCTGTATACTATATGCAAAATCTTGCGTCAAATGATAAGAATGGAGTTGCTATGGTTTCATACCAAGGAGAAGGTACACCTGGAAAAAAATTATTAGAAACTGGTAAGATATCGTTGAAAGGAAAAGATGCGAACGTAAAAGCAACTGTAAAACGATTCGAGTTTTCTGGACATGCAGATAGAGATTCATTGTTTGAAATGATCAAAAATATTAAAGGTAATCCAAAGATTTTAACTGTCCATGGGGACCGCGAATCGTGTACAAAATTTTCAGAAGAAATTCAGCAAAAATTTGGTCTTGATGCACATGCACCTAAACTAGGTGAAGAAATTAGCATATAATATCCATGATACCATTAACAGTGGCCAAGTTTTCTTATGGCAAAACCA
>CAZDAA010000067.1:0-4368 GCA_964503555.1 uncultured Candidatus Nitrosopelagicus sp. | reverse complement strand
CCAGTAATTCCTCTATCACCTTTATCACCCTTGTCACCAGTTGACCCCTTAGAACCAGTTGGTCCCTTGTCACCAGACTCTCCTTTCGTACCTTGAGGTCCCTTATCACCGGCAGGGCCCATAGGACCCGGTTGTCCTTTGACAGGAATATAGCGTTTTTCAAAATAACCACGATCTTGTTGTGGTTTTTGTTTACTTGCAACGCTCTCTTTTGGCTTTTGTTTCTTTATACCATCAGAAGTTTTAGTAGAAGTACTGTCATCTTTAGCAGCATTTGCTAAATTAAACTCGAATGATGTATGTATATCTGAAAATTGGTCAGCAATTATAATCCATACTGACTTTAAATCAAACACTTTATCTGGAATAGCATTAGACCCGTCACCCAAAACTTCAGAAAAATTTCCATTTGTGACTCTTAAATGATAATTGTCTTTCCATAAAGAATCAAACGTTTTATTTTTGATATCATCCTTGGAAGGCTTAGCTGCTAATATAGAAATTTCAACTTCAAATGTGCCTGCTGAGGAACCAAATGGTGATACACCTGAAATTTTAATGTTTTTTGGCAATAATGTCAGTGTCTATATCGAGTATTTGTATATATTCTGTACTATAAAATATACCCACTAAGTAACAAATTCGGATATCATGAAATAGTATTTATCTAGAGATATCATCATTTCTAACAATATGAAAAAACGGTCATCTAATGATACTGACAAGATACCCGAGTTTTTTTTAGACAAAGACAAAATAGAAAAAACTGAAGATACGTTAGAGGAAAAGGAGGAACCCGAGACCAAATCAGTAAAAAAGAACTTTTTTAAGAAAAGATCAAATTCAGATAAAAAATCATTTAACACAAAATTAGCAAAGCAAGAAACTAGTCTAACAGATTCTGATTTCAATCGTAAAAAACTGTTCAGTAAAGGAATTAACCAAATGGCTGATGAGAAACTTGAAGAAGCATCTCGAACATTTGAAATGATTTTAAGAATTGATCCTAATGATGTTCACGCACTTCTGAAGTTAGGATATGCTAGATTCCATTTAGAGGATTATACAGAATCTATGAGAGCATATGATAAAGTTCTAGATATAGATGTCACAAATGCTGACGCTTGGAATCTTAAGAGTTTAGTGTATTATGAACGAAAGAGTTATGGAAAAGCACTAGACTGTGCAGAAAAATCAATTGATTCTGATCCTACATTTGGTATGGCTTGGTATAATAGAGCATGTTATTTATCATTACTCAACGAAGTTCCAGAATCACTTGATGCGCTTATTCGTTCAATTGAGATTGATGTAAAAAGCGCAAAGCGTGCAGTAAAAGATAAAGATTTCATGAATGTAAGATTAGAGGAGGGCTTCAAACGTATCATAGAAGTTGTTGTTATTGAATCATTAAGGCAAGGTTATCATACAATTGGTGCAATAGTATGGACCACATTTTTGGATAAAGTTGATGTGCTAAAATGTTTAGATAGATTAATGACAAAAGGTCTGGTTGTTAAGCACGAACAAAGAAAGGTTTGGAGTACCATTGATACATATGATCTTGTTGAGGAGTTAACAAGTAAGATAAGTGTAACAAGAAGAGGTTTACTAGGAATTCCTAAAACATCATTACCAGCACCAGTAAAAAATCTGAAAGTGTTAGCAGAAGCCATACAGTTGATAAAAACATCAATTGAAGATGAAGAGTTAGAAAAATCAATTGAGTATTGTAACTTCTTTATAGATCCAGAAAAATGTGGTCAAGAAATGATAAATGATTTCTTAGAAGAACATAGAGAATTAAGATTATTTAAAATAAGATTAAAGGATAAAGGCTTAGATTTCTTGCAGGATAATAAGAAAAAAATGCTATTAATGCTTGATGATATGGAAGTTTCTGTTACTAAGAAATTACGTAGTGAATTACCACAAAAATAATTTTCGATTATTCTGCAGAAAGATCCCAATAACTTGCATTTTCCTGCTTATCAGTCTGCTTTTCGAGACTTTTCCACTCCTTAAAGGAACGAACGTACAATTTCACATTTGGAATACCAATTGATTTTAAAGCAAAAAATGCCAGACCTGATAATGTACCGACACTACCACAGTATGTTATTATCTCAGCATTTTCTGAAACTCCTCTATTTTTCAGGAAATTTCTCATACTTTCTTTAGTTCTTAGAATTTTTCCATCAGTTCCCAATGTTCTATATGGTATGTTAATAGCACCTGGTATATGTTGCTCCAAAAAATTTAGCCTTTCTCTGTTGTCTATCAACACAACATTATTTTTTTCCTTTGCTTTTTCTAAATATTCAGCAGTAGCTATAATATCTGGTTTTAGATTTAGTGAATGTTTTACAGGTTTGATATTTGGTTTTTTAGTGTCTGTTTCTAAACCAAGTTCCTTCCATTTGGAATATGTTACATCTAACAATGCAACATCACTATGACCTATGTATTGGAGAGTCCATGCAACTCTAGAAGCTAAAGCACCAAAAGTGTCATCATAAATAATAACTGTTGTATTATCCGTGATTCCCATTTTCTCAATAAGTTTTACAACATTTTCCGGAGAATCATCAGATAAAAGAGTTGCAAGTGGTAAGTTTATTGCATTAGTAATATGACCTTGATTATATTCTTCTTCTCGTCTAACATCAACCAATCTTACGGAACTATCGTTAATTTTTGAACGAACTGTATCTGAATTAATAGTTGATTGTATTATTTCATTACTCAAGCAGCACATTCACCTTTTCCAGTAATTGTATGATAACTTGTATCACTACCGTAGTCTAAATAAAAGTCAGGTTCTTCATCTTTTGTTGGAGGAACAACTAATGGTGAAAGAATTTTCTTTACATCTACTACAGATTTTATTTCAGACGATTCATTACCAAGCACAATTCTATCAATCCATTTTGAAAGAGTATCATTTTGCTGCTTGTTTTTCTTAAAGAGTTCAATTATTTTTAATAAAACAGGAATTGTCCGTTTTACAGGAACTTTCATACAGAAAACTCCAAGCATTGCTTTTTCATCAGAACGTCCACCAAGACTCATATTATAATAAGGATACATGTCTTTACCCACTCGAGCACCTCCTCCAGAGAAACCAACTGTAGCGATCTCATGCTGTCCACAAGAATTAGGACATCCACTAATCTTTATGGTTGCATTTCTTAAATCATCATCTTCATCTAATTTTAGCTCCAAAAATTTTCGCTGAATTTCTTTTGCCAATCTATGTGAATTGGTTAATGCGAGATTACAAGATGACGTACCTGAACAGCCAACAGGCGAAACCATGGTTAGGGACCCTGAGTTTGCCAAACCTACCTCAAGTAATCTAGAGTAAAGTTTTGGCAGATCACTTTCATGTACGTATCGTAGGACAATATCTTGAGAGAACCCATTTCTTGCAAAACCTTCAGCAGAAAAATCTCTAGTAATATGAGCTATTGCACGAATTTGATTTGCTGTCATGTCACCAGCTTCTAGCGTTATGAAAACAGAAGCATATCCTTCTTGTTTTTGCTTATATGTTGTAGATTTTAACCATCGTGCATATCCATCAGGTGTTGATCCAGATTCATCCGAAACAGAAATCGGTCTTTTAATTTCATTTGGTGATTGTTTGGTATTCAATCTTACAATTACTGATTGTGTGGTTCTGACAATTGCTCTTTGTTTTAGAACTAGACCCTGGAATTTTTCCCATCCCATTTCATGAACTAGATAGCGCATTCTGTTTCTTGCCATATTCTTTCTATCTCCCATTCTATCAAAAATTTGTAGAACCGCGATAGATGTATACAAAAGATCCTCATCAGATGTAAAATCTTCAAGCTGATGACCTACATACGATTTATTTCCTAGACCTCCACCAAGGAATATTTTAAAACCACGTTGATTTTTACCATCAATCTCTCTTATCTGTGGAATCAATCCAACATCAACTATCCTTGTCATTCCATGCTCCTCACAGCAAGAAAAATTAAATTTGAATTTACGTGGAAGTGACTGATTTAGTGGATTTCTTAGAAGGAACTTTGCAGTTGCAATTGCATATGGTGTTGCATCAAATGCTTCATTATTACAAACTCCTGATAATGGACTGCACATGACGTTTCTAACTGTGTTACCACATGCTTCACGAGATGTAAGTCCAACATCTGCAAGTCCATGCATTATTTCTGAAACATCTTCTAATACAACCCAGTGTAATTGTATATTTTCTCTAGTTGATACATGAGCACTACCAATAGAATACATTTCACTTAACTGAGCAATTTTTTCTAATTGGTAAGGATAAATCTGGCCAGCAGGAATTTTAATTCTGACCATTGCATAATCATC
>CAZDAA010000066.1:0-4420 GCA_964503555.1 uncultured Candidatus Nitrosopelagicus sp. | reverse complement strand
TTTCAAATTTTTTCTATGTTGATAGTTATACTTGTTAATTTTTAATCACATTTGAAACAATGATTACAAAATCTATAAGGAATACTGAGGAATGATTCGATAAATCAGACTTTATCTGTCTGATATCAATTCATAAGTATATTCTAACTGTGTAAATCCATTGTGAGTAAAAAAATTCTGTAATTTTTTGTTTAGTGGACTAACATTGGCCAAATAACGTTTTCTGGGATTTTTTTTTATCAATAATTTGAGTACGTAATTTCCAAGTTCATTATGAAACGAGCTATCTACAAAAGAAATTCCGATTTCATTTTGTTTTGATAAGTAAAGTGAACCAACTTTACAGTCATCATATAATATCACATACCATTTTGAATAAGGCTTCGAAGAGATAAATGATACATGTTGACGATAAGTTGGCATCTTTTTATGGGAAATGTTCGCCCGTGGGTTTCGTTCCTTTAGTAGATCATATAAAAACTGATAGTCTGACTTAGAAACGGGTTTTAGTTTTATTAGTGATTTACTTCTAGACAATTTACCACTTTTGATACTTATTAAAGAATAAATCTTGTGAATAAATTCTAGTAGTAGTGAGAATAAAGATCATAGCCGAGATTGGCTCTAACTGGGAAGGAAATGTAACCAAAGCCAAAAAAATTATTTATGAATGTAAAAAGGTTGGGGCGGATGCTGTTAAATTTCAGATATGGAGAGCCAAAGATCTCTATAATTCCTCACATCCAAATTGGAAAAATATCAAAAAATCTGAACTAACATTTGATAAAGCTCGTAAAATTAAAGAGTATTCTGATAAACAGAATATAGAATTCTTTGCTAGTGCTTTTTATCCAGAAGCTGTTGATTTTCTGGAATCATTAAATGTTAAAAAATATAAAATTGCATCTAGAACATGTTTATTTAAAGATCCTTTTTCACGTGAAACATTAACAAAAAAATCATTGACAAAAAAACCAGTAATTATTAGTATGGGGATGGGAGGCAATAAAGAAAAAATTAAAAAATTATTTGCAAAAAACCAAACCACATTTTGTTATTGTATTTCTGAATACCCAACACCATTCGAAAAAATAAACTGGGAAAAAGCAATTAAGTATGATGGATTTTCTGATCATACGTTGGGTATAATTGCTCCAATTATTTTTTCTATATTAAAAAAACGAAATAATACAAAAAATATAATCATTGAAAAACATGTAAAATTAAAGAATTCGAAAGGACCTGATGCTTCATCATCAATTGATACAGAACAATTGAAACAACTTGTACACCATATTAGAAATATAGAAAAGATGAAAACCTAATCTTTTTTATCTGAAAGTTCCTTATCATATTTAATCGATTTATTGTATCCTTCTAATGGATCTATATGGATATTAATTTTAAAAAGTTTAGGTTCGTTACCGTAAAGTTCTAAAATATCATGTAACAGTATTGGGCGTTCAGAAATTTTAGATATTATGTTTCTAAATAATTCTAAATCTTCTTCCTTGTCAATTGTTAATCTAAGTGGAGGTATTTTGATTGGATTCCGTAGATGAAACTGTCTAAATATATCTGAATTTTTCATCATGTATGGTGAAACATGTTCACGCTCAGAAGGCAATTTTGCATTTTTCCACGTTTTTTCCAAGGCAGAGAACGAAAAAATTTGTGCGTTTAATCCTATAGGATATGGATAACCTGATAAATTTTTAGATTTAGTATTGTTTATGTTATTTTCCACGCTAGTTTCTATAGACGCAAGATCGCAATCAGTTTCCTGATAATTTCTAATTAGCTCATCTATTATTGTAGGATCAACTAGTGGGTCATCTGATGTGATTCGTAGAATATTTGTTAACGAAAATTTTTTTGCACACTGATAGTATCTGTCTAATACATCATGCTCCTCCCCACGAAAAAAATCTATGTGGTTTTTTTTAGCAGATTCAACTATTATGTCATCTTGCTTGTTTGTTGTTGTGGCCACAATTATTTTCTTAATATGCTTAGAATATCTTAATTGATTAATTAGATAATCGAAAACAGTGTTTTCGTTATTTACTTTACTCATAACCTTACCAGGTAACCTAGAGGATCCCATTCTTGCCTGTATTACACAATCCATTCTATTATCACTCAATTTATTTCACTAATTCTTCCAAAAATCCAATTAATTTAGCAGATCCATTACTCTGATGAGATAAATATTCGTTAGATGATTTTATTCCATTTTGTATTAATTCATTTTTAATATGCTCATTGTTTAATACACTGTTTAGGGTGTCTTCAAGCCCATCAATGTCAGTGATAAGACATGATTCATTTTTTAAAGCAGTAGGAATTCCCCAATCATTATCTCGTACAGTAAGTGAAATTACAGGTTTTTTCAAAACATGTGCATCCACAATAGGTGAAGTAAAACCAATTACAATCATAAGATCGCATGATTGGATTAGCGGAGAAATATTTCCTTCTTTAATTACTTTAATTCGAGAATTGATTTGTTTTGCGATAAAGGAGGGATCTAATTCATCTGGTGATGGGTGAGTTTTGATAATCAGTTTTTTGTTATATTTAGTCACAAGTTGACAGACTTTTGTTATGGCATTCATATATTTCTCAATTATTTCTATCGTCAGATCAGGAGCGTGTTCTTTAGTGGGTCCAGATGTAGCAAGCAACACACAGTTATTTTTGAGCGAATTTTGTCCATCAAATGTAAGTCTATCAAAAATTGGTGAACCAATGGAATGAATTTTTTCAGGATTAATGCTCATGCTTTGAGAAAATTCTTCACCGGTTTTCCCCCAACAAAGAAAATGATCAGATTCTATTGGAAGGGCTCCCTTGGCTACATTCATATCATAACTTTCTTTCGTATTGTAGTTTATACCATGTTGTACTAAACAGACAGGAATTTGTTCTTCTTGAGCTAGCTGCAGAATAATTCTTTCATTGGGACCAACCTCCGATAAAATCAAAATTGACGAGAAATCATATCTTTTCATCAATTTTTTTGTAAGCTCAACCTCCTCGATGAATTCAAATGCTCTTTTTTTGAAATATTCCTGAAAATATTCTTTGAAAGTTGACCAGAATGAAATACCTTCTATAGAGAAAAGCGATTCAAAAAAACTTTCTTTTGAAAATAAATCTGATATTTTTGTCTCAAATTGAGATTTTCCATTTGAAATTGTCTTGCTTAGATTAGAATCAGAAAGAGAGTTTTTAGTTTGAATCAAGCACCCAGATTTTTTTATTAGATCATAGCTTTGGAGGTTCCATATTGCCGGTCTACGCCTATTATACATTAAAAAATTTAAGTTAGAATCAGGCATTAGCTCAAAAAAAGACTGATACTTGATAGGATCAAATTCAATAATAAGAATATTTTTGGAGGTTTCTCCAATTGAGTTATTTTTTGATAACAAAAATTTTGAAGATTTTTCAGAAATACCTTTTAATTTTTTGAACAAATTATTTGAAATTCCAAATTCTAGTGAGTGATTTTTTGTTCCTATTTTCATTTTTATTTTAATAGAATCTAAAGGAATTGGTTGAAAATTTTCTGTGTTTGAATTTAACTCGATAATTTTTTTTGAAAAATTTTTCATGATTTTAAAACATGTTTGAGAACTAATGAAAGTAGAATTAGTGAATTGGTTTGAGATTCTGTATAATTCAAAAAATTTTTTTATATAATTTACAAGGATGTTAATTAATTCGGCCTTCACCAGTGAACCAAGATTTACACCATTATAGGAAATATCTTTTGAAATTATGTCAGCATTGTACCAGTCTGAAATAGAATACGCAGTTTTTTGAATAATTTTTAGATCATTTTTTGATAGGTAGATGTCTGAAGTTTCATGATTAATTTTTTTATCCTTTAATATTTTATGTGTCTCATAATCAAATGATATTATTTTTGACGCATGTTTACTAGTTTTAGATAAATCGTCCAAATCTGATATAGAATCAAATAAAATTATAGATTCAGAGTTTTTATTCATATCCTTAAAAACATGTCTAACCGTTAATTTTTTTTCCACTTATTCCAATCATAATCCTTGAATGAAGTGTTCTGCATTTCATTATCATTCGGTTTCCATGCGATATCAGCTAAAACTAATACTTGTGCAACTTTTGTTGTGGGATTTACAATTGCTGCCGCAGTTCCATTTGATACAGAGATTAAAACCGGTTTATCTGAATTAGATTCTACCTCATAAAATTTTCCATCATTATCTTGAATAATCAAAACTACATTGCCATGAATACAAGAAAAATAACTGGTTCTGTTTTTATGAATATGTGGACCCTTAATTTCTCCTGGATTCACAGAGTTTACATAAATCATTTTAGGATGATTTTTGATGAGATTGTCCCAATCTCTCCAAATTACCGTTAATTC
>CAZDAA010000065.1:0-4450 GCA_964503555.1 uncultured Candidatus Nitrosopelagicus sp. | reverse complement strand
ATGCTTGAAGAAGAACTGATTGACCTATTCACATTTTGTCTGCAAAACCCGGACTCGCCAGAGGTAGAAACAAAAAAGACAAGAATTAGTGAAGTTGGTAAAGAATTGTTTCAAGACGGTGGTATTGATGCGTTAGAAAATTTTTGGTTTGCAATTTCAAACAGGATTGAAGGTGAAATAGAGAAAGACATTACTCCATTCCGCCCTTTATGGAATAATCTCTCTGATGAATGGAAATTTTAGTAATTATTCAGTATCAGAAACAAACCATTCTATCACATCTTCAATGTTTTTAGAATGTAACACTATTTTTATTGGGCCTAAAGGTGATTCGTCTGCTTCATTACAAATTGCTATAACATCTACAAAAGCTGCTTGTTTGTTTAGATAAAACCAGGTAGAGTTTTTATCAATATTAGCTCTTAGATGACGTCGGTATGTATTTTGACTGTTTTTTCCTCGTATAGTTTCATAGATCTTTGTTAATGACTCATAATTGTTCGAATTTGCGATGAAAGAGTTTCCAGATATCCTTCCATTCATATCAATAAGAACATTCGATATAGCTGTTTGTATTTTGTTAACATCCTCTGATGTGTTTATCATACAATATGCAGATATTTTACAATCAACGTTTAGTGGTGTCAATTATCAATCCATTTTTTGATTACTGTGTGTGCGAGTTCAGTAAGTTCGTCTAATGTAAGATCGTTATTAGAAATGGTTTCGTCTGCAATTGATATTGATTGATCAATTCCTACACTAATCTCCCTATTATCACGTTCTGCAAATTTTTCCTTTGTTTCGGGATCATCTGAACGCCCACGCGCTTTCAAAAATTTAAAGCGAGTATCTGCTGTTGCTTCTATAGATAACAGTTTTACAGATCCAACATTTTTTAAAACTTCAATTTCTGCTATTGATCTAATACCATCAATAATGATTATGTTAGATTGTGAATTCTGAATTTGATCTGTAAGTAAATTTGCTATCGCACCGGGGCCATTTTTTTCACGCAATTGTAACATTAGCTTGCCTAGATTATCACCAGATGGTTCTAAATTACGCCTTTTTGCTTCTGCGCGAACACCATCACCTAAATTTAGAGTTTCAATACCTTTTGATTTTAATGCCGAGACAATTGTTGACTTGCCAGAACCAGGCATGCCAGTAAGACAAACTATGAGTTTTACCAAGATGAAATTATGTATCAATGCCAGCGTATGAAGTTTCCGAAAGTAATTAAAAACATAATAATAAAAAAACATAATGCGAATTTTTGTTGCGATCGAAATAAACGACAAAAATGTTTTAGATTCTATCAGTAAGATTCAGTCTGAATTAAAAATAAATGCCAAACCAGTAAAAATTCAGAACTTGCATTTTACTGTACAGTTTTTGGGTGAAGTTGCTGATCAGATGGTTGAAAAAATTTCTAGAGATCTTTGTGATTTAGAATTTGTGCCTTTTTCGATAAGTCTTTCAGGCGTTGGGGTTTTCCCTAAACCTAATAATCCAAGAATAGTTTGGGTTGGAACAAATGATGGCATAAACGAATTAGAAGAATTAGTGGGTAACATACAGAAAAAATTATTATCTTTTGGATTTAGCCCAGATAAAAAATTTAAGCCACATGTTACAATATTCAGAATTAAAAATAAAATTGGAGATATAACAAACGAGTTAGAAAAACTCTCAAGCCATTATTTTGGAAAACAGATGATTTCTGAGGTTAAATTAAAGAAAAGTGAACTTACTCCAAATGGTCCGATTTATACAGATCTGTTGGTTGTGAAAGGAAGGAAATGAATCCCGTATTAAATTACGCAAAAAAAATCACTGTTCCATCACAAAGATTGCAGAAAGAAAAACAACAGGTTGCAAAAAAAGTGTGTGGTCTGATAAATGAGGCTATTGGAAAATATAATCAAATAGTTGGTTTTGCTCTAGGTGGTTCATATGCAAAAGATACATGGTTACCAGAAAAAGCTGACATTGATATCTTTGTTAAATTTAATAAAAAAACATCTGAAAAGGATTTTAGAAGCATTGGAACAAAAATTGGTTTTGAATCTTTAAAGAAATACAAACCATACACTAGATATGCAGAACATCCTTTTGTTGAAGCTGTAGTTAACGGAACTAAAGTAAATGTTGTACCTTGTTATGATGTAAATGTAGGAGAATGGAAAAGCGCTACAGATAGATCTGTACATCATACAAAATTCATGTCGAAAAAACTAACTAACTCTATGAAAGATGAAGTTAGAATTCTTAAGAAATTTTTTCTTCACATAGATGTTTATGGTGCAGAGCTGGCAAAAGAGGGATTTAGTGGATATGTATCTGAGGTGCTAATTTCCTACTTTGGTAGTTTTGAAAAAACATTGAAAAAAATCTCGAAATTAAAACAAGGAGATGTAATGGGAAAATCTGCAAAAAAATTCAGTTCATCTATTGTAATAATTGATCCGATTGATAGTAATAGAAATCTTGGTGCTGCTATTTCGGTAGAAAGTTTAGGTAAGTTTGTTTTAGCAAGTAGGAAGTTTCTAAAAAAACCTTCCAAGAAATTTTTTAAAAAACCAATACCTAAGCGTAATATGAAGAATATTGATAAAATTGTAGTTGTTCAATTCAAATTTAAACAGAGAAGTGATGATATCATTTGGGGACAGATAAAACGTGCATCAAATGCATTAAAAACTCAATTAGAGCTTGATGGATTCACAGTTTTAAGAAATTCATCTGCAAAAGACGAAAAGGAAAATGGCGCGTTGATATTTCTACTACAGACCAAAAAAATTGAAGAGAGTTTTGTACGAACGGGTCCAAATATTTCTAGTGAAGATCATTGTGAAAAATTCATTTCAGCTAATTTGAAAAAGAGCCAGCTCATGTGGGTTAATGAAGAAAATAAAATACAATCATTACAAAAAAGAAAGTATTCTGATGTGATATTATTCCTGAATAATCTTTTGAAAACCAACCTAAAAAATTCTGGAATTCCTAAGGGGCTTGAGAAGGATTTCAAAAAGGGAGTAAAAATTACGCATGCAAATAAGGTATCAAACAAATCCATTAATGAGGCAATCAGAAACATTGCCGTAACAGATGAAACAATCTTTTCTTAAAATTAATGAGATAACTGAACCACCTCACTCAAACATTTGGGTTTATCCAAGGGGGACAAAGGCACAGATAAAATCTCGAATTAAAGAGTTAGAATCTCTTGGTGTAGAAAGTGTTTCATTTCAAGGAGAGTTGAAAATTGGTACCATCAATGTGTTAGGTAAGGGATATGTCGGAATCGTGGTTTTATGTAAAATAGGCAAAAAGAAAGTAGCTGTGAAAATAAGACGGATTGATTCCCAACGAAAAAATCTAAAAAAAGAAGCCGAGTTTCTTACAATAACAAATCGATTTAATGTGGGACCAAAATTATTAGGTTTTAGTAAAAATTTTCTTGTGATAGAATATCTTGATGGTGAAAAAATTGGAAAGTGGATAAATAAATTAAAAGAAAAGCCAAATGTTGCACAATTAAAAAAAATAATTAAAAAAACTCTTACGGATTGTTACAAGTTAGACAAAATGGGTTTAGACCATGGAGAACTAAGTAACATAACAAAACATGTAATTGTTGGTAAGAAAATTACCATTATTGATTTTGAGAGTTCAAGTATTGATAGAAGAGTTTCAAATGTAACATCTGCTACTCAGGCATTTTACATAGGTTCAGGTATCTCAAAAATTGTAAATCCTCTTTGTAAGCCGTCTAGAAAATCCAAAATCATTTCTGTTTTACGGAAGTATAAAACTGATCAAACCAAGGAAAATTTTCTAGATTTGTTAAAGGTTTTAAATTTATAATGGGACCGGCAGGATTTGAACCTGCGACCTCCAGCACCCCAGGCTGGTATCATAGCCAATCTAGACGACGGTCCCTATTGTAGAAACCATCTAGTAAATTATTAAATCATGAGTTGTTTAAACGCCAGAACTTTCGGCTTTTGATAGTTCCAAATACACTTTATCACCTACAGACAAACCTAGTTCTTTGTACTCCATCATGTCTAGTTTTAGTGATGTTGTGTTACCTCCCATCATTCCTGGCATTCCACCTGCCATCATCTTGTTTAGCTCTTTAGCCATATCATTCATGTTTGTAAAACCCATAACATTTGGTTTTCCAAATGGGGATGATAGTGGTCCGTCACTTTCCTGCATGTCTTTCTTTGATGACAAAGAAACTACTACGTATGGTGCAGCATCTGGTGCAGCATCTATACGAACTACAACGTATTCCTTCTTCATGGTTTCATTAGATATTTTTGGGTATTTTATTGTAACTTGTTCTTATTTTCATTATCAAAACTGCTGGTGCCACGAAATACATTCCAATGTTCAATAGGATTATGCCTATACCATATCCAAGCATCTCAGATTC
>CAZDAA010000064.1:2902-4554 GCA_964503555.1 uncultured Candidatus Nitrosopelagicus sp. | reverse complement strand
ATTTTAACTACAAAGAATAATGGTGTGATTCATTATTATTCACATATACATGCAGACAAAAAATCGGATGCGCCAAAATTATCTGAACGGCATTTCTTAGAAACAACATCTATCAAATCTACCATATTAGGATCAAAAATAGTCAGACCTGTCGGTCCCAGATTCTATCAAACAGTTGTAGATGTAAAAATAAAAAAATAGATTATGTTTCGTCGTCCTGAATAGTAGATGATGGAGAAGATTTTGTAGTTGCCATTACATATCCTATCCATGAAATAACTCCAAGTATACCTCCAATAATTGTCAAGATAGATAACTGTAAAACAATTGGACTCCATTCAGACAGCATAATCAAATATGCATATACAAAAAAAGCCGATATGGCAAGAATAAATATTATAATTCCACCAAATTTTCGTCTAGACATATGCTAAAAATCAAATGTAGTTATTTATTTTAATCTAGTCAGAGAAATTAATAGCCATAAGATATGCATCTTCGCCATCTCGATAATACGTTTTTAATCTTTGATTTATGGAAAAGCCTAATTTTTCATATAATCTTACAGCATCATTATTACTACATCGAACTTCTAGGTACATTTCTCCACACTGTCTCATTTTTACACCCTTTAATGATTCATTTACTAGTTCGCTACCAAAACCTTTTCCTCTATGTTCATCTACTACTGCAACAGAAACCACATGACCTTTTTTTACAAAACCCAATTTTTTAAAATTTGAAAATCCATATTCTGTTTTACACATTATATATCCAACAAGTTTACCAGAAATCTCAGCTACAAGAAATGCTTCGGGCAATTCATCAAGAAGGCTTTCATAAAAATAATCAGAATAGTGTTCGGGAAGAGTTTTCAAATTAATCTCCATAACAGGTATAATATCAGTTGGATCACATCTTCTAATGATGCAATTTCCTATTTGTCTAAGTATAACCTGCAATATTTTCTAATAGTTTCAGCAAATATTTAATTTTAAAGGCAAAAACCAATTAATAGATTATATTTTTACTGTTAATATGACTGAACCAACCCAAGATGATATTACGCAGATAGTATCTTCTATCTTTGATATACAGGAAACTGTTGAATCTACTGAAACATTAAGATTCAAAATAGATAGTTATGATTTCAAAGATAAATTTGTGAGACTTGCTCAGAACCTAGAACTTTTAGGTATGGTGACTAGATTAGAAAAATCTTATGATGGATTGTATCTTGATATTTCTAGAATAGTCAAACCTAAAAAAAAATGGTTATCAAAATCGTTTGTACCAAGAATTCTTTTTGTTGTAACAGTGATCATGGTATTGATTGATGGTTACTATAGGACTGATTTTGTAAATAGTCTTTCTTTTATCGGTAATCCAACAGAGATGTCAATTTTATACGCGTTTTCACTTATCGGAATTTTGGGAGTTCATGAATCTGGTCATCTTATTGCAGCCAAAAAACATAAAATAAAAACAACATGGCCCTATTTTATTCCAGGTGTACCAGTTTTTGGAATACCTACATTTGGTGCGCTGATCCAATCTAGAGGATTAACAATTAATCGAGATATCTTATTTGATGTTGCAATTGCTGGTCCTATTGCAGGTTTAATCATAGCTATCATTGTCTCAATGTTTGG
>CAZDAA010000064.1:0-2802 GCA_964503555.1 uncultured Candidatus Nitrosopelagicus sp. | reverse complement strand
TAGATGGAGGTCATATGGCAAGATCTTTGTTAGGTAAAAAATGGCATAAAATTGCAACATATGCAAGTACAGGACTTTTAGCTGCGTTGGGTTATTGGTTTATGGCATTATTTATTTTATTTTTAAGTAGTAGAAGTAGAGATATGAAACCACTTGATGACATTTCTCCTTTATCAAAAAATAGAAAAAAACTGTTTGTTGTTATAGTAATTCTTGGATTTTTATGTGCTCCATTACCATCTTGGATATTACCTTAAAAAAGTACGTGCCCCATCAGAAACCACTTTAATTTTTTGGTTTTGTCCCTGAGTTTTTAAAATATGATCCATTACTTTTTTGATTCCGTTAAATGATAACATATTTAGTTTTTTTGTATAAAATTCTGGTAATATAGATAATATACCAACCTGAAATTTCTTTTGTATTTCTGTGAGATATAAAAGATCCTCCATACCATCTATGTATTTTGACGGTTTTTTCAATTGATCAATATTTAGTCTATCATCAATATAATGTCGGATTGCATCTGAACCAATACCATGCCTACATTCGGCTGTTAAAATTGCCAGTCCATCATTTTTCAGTGCATTTGCACAATTCCATAAAGATGATAGAGACTTTCCTAATGTATTGTTACTTGATTCTTTTCCTGTACTTACTATCATTGTTTTGTGTTTACCTATGTCTGCTTCCGTATATGATCTAAATGCTTTTGTCAATGAAGTTACAGATGAAGGATGATCTACAGCTAAATCACAAATTCCATTTGAATTTGCGATAATTTCTATTCCTAATATATCAAATTTTTTAGAAAATTTTTGTGCAATTTTGAAGCTTTCAACATTTTCTCCTGGTGATGGTTGATCATTTTTCCGCTTTTCATATGCAGAAAGCATTAACTCAGTCCCAAATTTTTTTAGCAACCGTGTAGATATTGTTTCAAATCCAAATAATCCATCAAATTCCATCTCACCTAAAAATACTAAATTAGAATTTTCAAGATTATTAAATTCAGAAACATTATGTTCTGGAAGATATTTTTTTAACATAGGCAGAATTTCTTTATCAGCTAAAATGACAGGTTTTTGAATGGATTGTTTTTCATATCTCTCGAATAAAACTGATAACGTCTTTCTAACAGCATCTGACGCGTTTAATACTACAATTTCTGTGGGCTTGGATATATCCAATGATTCTAGTTTAGAATCAATTTCAGAATCTGAAAGATTTGTACCATTGATCTCGGTTTTTTGCTCTAGATTTTCAGCTTTTATATCCAAAACAACTTCATTTGCGCCATAATTCAACCATATTTCGGGCATAAATTATGCTAAAACGTAAAGCAAAATAAATCCAGTTTAGTTAATTTTGGTATGGAGTTTGTTAAAGAGTTTGCAATATTTTTATACAAAAATAACATCATTAAATTTGGAAATTTTACACTGGCAAGTGGTAAAAATAGTCCTTACTATATAGATCTTAGATTAGTTCCTAGCTATCCACATCAATTTAGAAAAATGATAAAAAATCTACAAAATTTGATCGATAAACAAACAGGTTTGGAAAACTTTGATGCTTTAGTTTCTGTTCCTACAGGAGGTCTTGTCATTGCATCAGCTCTCGCCATTGAAACTGTCAAACCACTAATTTATGTACGAAATAAATCAAAAGAATATGGTACTTCAAAATTAATCGAGGGTAAACTATCGTCTAATATGAAATTGGTAATGATAGATGATGTTGCTACTACCGGTAATTCAATTTTAAATGGCATTAAACAACTTCAAGAAGCTGGCTCAATAATTTCAGAATCATATGTTGTTGTAAATAGGTTGGAAAATGCAAATAAACTAATGGATTCAGTTGGTGTAAAACTTTATCAGTTAACTGATATATTAGAAATTACAAAAATTCTGTTCGAAGAACATTTGATTGATGAAGAAATATTAGAAAAAATTAAAAAACAGATAGATCAAGCGTCGTAAAGCATTAGATCTTTGTCTTCTAATACTGCATGTATATTATGTACTGATTTATACACATCAGACTCTTTTTTTGCTCCAGTACAAACTAATTTGCCTGATGCAAATAAAAGTAATACAGTTTTTGGATCTACCATTCTGTGTATTAAACCAGGAAACTGTTCTGGCTCATACATACTTCGAGGTAATTTTCTTGCTGCCTGTTCAAGATGAATTTTTCCTCCCAAACTACCAGATGCAACTATATTTTGAATTGTTATGACAGCTTCTTTTTTGATTTTGATTTTACCTTTACGTAATTGTTGTACAACAGAACGAACAGCTTTGATAGCCATATCCTCGGATTTACCACCAGTACATACCATTTTACCTGAACGAAAAATCAAAGTTGCAGTTTTAGGTGAAGTTAATCTAAACACTAATCCTGGAAATTGATCAGGATGCCATTCAGTGTCTGGAAATTTTTTAGTTACATCAGCAAGATCAATTGCTTGATCAACTGAGGCAGAAGCAACTACATTTTCAATACTAACAATTGGTTTTGTCTCTGTCATGTTATATTGTTAAATACTGGCTTTATATATCACACTAAAAATTCTTGCATATCAAATCATATCCTCATTTATGCTTTGGCGGCTCAGTCAAATGCCTTTACATCATTTATCAGCTATAACTCTGATTCTTCATTGCAGCCAAAATAATTGGCTTATTGTTTGATTTAAAACTAATTGAAAATGCATACAAAAATAATTTTTTAAAATAATTATGGGCCTGATGGGCTTCGATCCCGTGGCTCCCCGATTATGAGTCGGGTACTCTA
>CAZDAA010000063.1:0-4597 GCA_964503555.1 uncultured Candidatus Nitrosopelagicus sp. | reverse complement strand
CCAATCTACAAAAAGACCGCAGGTTATGGTCATTTTGGTAGAAACGAGCCAGAGTTTAGCTGGGAAAAGACGGACAAAGCTGAAGATCTAAGAAAGGCCGCTGGATTATAAAATATCTTTAATTGTTCTTAGTTTTACATTGGATATTTTTTGAAGTTGCTTTAGATTGCCAGTATAATCTCCAATCAAAAGATTGAGACTATCTAAATCATAGATGCTTTTTGGATTATGTAATGCGTCATGATATATACTTTCTAAATTAATTTTTTGTATCCTTGTTTTTTTGTTTTTAATAAAATATCTAACAAAATCTTCAAATTTTATTATTTCTGGTCCTACTAAATCTAATATCTTATTAGAAAATTTTTTCTCATAAATTGATTCGACTATAATTTTTGCAACATCTTCTACAAATATTGGTTGTAAACGATATTTACCAGAACCAGGAATTATCACAATTCCTTTTTTAATTTGTTTCAGGATGAACTTACTTAGATAATCTTTTTTCCCTACAATATAAGAGGGTCGAAATATTGTATAGTTCAAACCGGAATTAATTATTTCTTGTTCAGCTTTGTATTTTGAGATGAAATAATCCGATGTAGAATTTTTGGTTACACCCAAACCACTGATGTAGATAATTTTTTTAATTCCAGATTTTTTACATGTTTTAATCATATTTTTTGTTAGCTCAATGTTATCTTCAAAATTATATTTGGAGGACTGTTTGCCAATTCCAATAAGATGTACTAATGCATCACAATTTCTTAATTTGTTCTGAAGTCCTTTTTCAAGAAGAGTTTTTGAGTACACCACTGTTTCAGTATGATGTTTCTGGAAGGTTTTTCTAGCAATTGCGATGACTTTAATGTGATTTTTAGATAGAAATTTTCGCAAGTTTTTTGCGACAAAACCATTGGCACCCGTAATAGTAATGGCCGAAATTTCCTGTCTAGTCATACAAAAATCATACAAGATTTAATTTTAAAGATATCATATACCATCTATGCTTGATTCTTCTAGATGTTATGAAATATTGGGCGTAAATGAAAATTCGTCACCAAAAGAAATGAAGAGTGCATACAGAAAACTGTCGTTAAAATATCATCCAGATAAAACCAATATTGATCAATCAGGCACTAAATTCAAAGAAATTACGGAAGCATATCAATTTCTCAAATTACATCAAAAACGAATGAAAAAAACCATTAAAAATGATGTTGGAAGCAATTATGCAGATTTTTGGCAGAAACAATATGAAGAACAATATGAGTATGGTTTTCAGCATCAAGAAAATTTTAGGAATGGATTTCACATAAAATCTCCAAATCAGGAAAAACCAGTTTCACACAAAATTTTTCATATTACTATTTTTGGTGGTCTTGCATTGATTGCACTCTGGATTGTCTTATCTGAAATTTTGAAATAAAAGAGTTATTACATAAAAAAAATCTTAATTATAATGTGGACTTACCAAAACAACCTACAGGTAAGAGAACAGGATTTACCACTGGTACTAGCGCTACCGCAGCATCAATAGCTGGTATACTATCAATTCTTAATCAAGAAAAAATCAAAGCTGTAGATGTTTTATTACCAAAAAAGGATAAAATAAAAATAAATATCAATAGTTGTGAGTTTGGAAAAAACCATGCATGCTGTTCAGTGATTAAGGATGGTGGTGATGATCCTGATGTCACACATGGTGCTGAAATTGTTGTGGATTTAGAACTAACATCTAATCCGAACTCGATTGAAATTGATGGTGGAGAAGGTGTTGGTCGTATTACAAAGCCTGGCATAGGATTGGAAATTGGTCAAGCTGCAATAAACCAAACTCCAAGAAAAATGATTACTGAAAATTTAATTCTAACTGCCAAAGAAATTCTTGAAAAAAATGGAATTAAAGTACTGATATCAGTTCCGAAAGGAAAGGAGTTGGGGCCAAAAACTGACAACCCCAGAATTGGAATAGTTGGAGGAATATCAATACTAGGAACTAGTGGAATCGTGTATCCATATTCTACCGCATCATTTGCTGCTGCTATTCGACAACAAATTAGTGTTGTAGTTTCAATGGGAGATGATACAGTTGTCTTGACAACCGGTGGAAGAAGTGAAGATTATGCAAGAAAAATACTTGAATTTCCAGAACACTCATACATACAAATGGGAGATTTTTCTGGATACACAATTTCTCAATGTGCGAAGAAAGATATCAAGAAAGCTTATGTTTGTGGTTTTATTGGAAAATTTGCAAAAATGGCTACTGGTGTGAAGCAGACGCATGTAAAAGGCTCCAAGGTGGATATGAAATTTCTCTCAGAAATTGCGAAGAAGTGTAAGGCTAAAGAAACTATAATCGATGAGATAAAAAATGCAAATACCGCTAGAAATGTACAAGAAATTATTCTTGAAAATAATATAGAGGGTTTTTTTGATGAAATCTGTTCACATGTTTACAAACAGCTTACAAACCATTCAGAAAATAAGACTCCAATCGAAATCATACTATTTGACTTTGATGGGAACGTTTTGGCACGATATCCAAAGCAGTAAGGAATTTTATTAAACCAAGAAACAACTAGTGTATGGAAAGAATAGCGATCATAGCTATCACAAAAAATGGCATAAAAATGGCTAAGGGTTTAAAGGAAAAATTTCCCGCGTGGGAAATATTTGCCCCGGAGAAATTTTCAGATGATGATAAAAGAATTAATTGGTATAACAATAGCACAACAATAAAAATTAAGGAATTATTTGAATCAAATGATGGATTGATTTGTTTATTCTCATTGGGTGCAGTGGTTAGATTAATCTCACCACATCTGAAGGATAAGAAGACGGATCCTGCGGTAATTGTAATTGATGACCAAGCTCAGTTTGTCATAAGCGCACTTTCTGGACATCTTGGTGGAGCAAATCAACTTACAAATGATATTGCAGAGCAACTTGGTGCAATACCTGTAATAACAACTGCTGCGGATGTAAACAAAACTATTGCAGTAGATCTTGTTGGGAAAGATTTAGGTTGGAAAATCGATGATGATTCTAATGTAACAAAAATTAGCGCGTTTATGGTAAATGCAGAAAAGATTGGTGTGTATCAAAACTGTGGAGTAAAAAATTGGTGGAAAAATAAACTGCCGGAAAATGTTTCAATTTATTCAAACATTAATGAATTAAAAAAATCACAATCTAAGGGTTATTTGATAATCTCAGATGAGCAGATAAATAATGAAATTCTAGAGAATGCAGTTGTTTATAGACCACCGAGTCTGGTTATAGGAATAGGCTTGCATTGGGACACTACAAAGGACAAAATTATTGAAGGACTTGATGCGTCTTTGCAAAAATTCAATCTAAGCAAAAAATCGATAGCTAGGTTTGTATCCATTAAAAAAGAAAAGGATGTTGTAGGGCTAAAGAAAGTAGCAGAAGAAATGAATATTCCGTTAGAATTTTTTGATAGAAGCGACCTAGCGACTATTAAAACTCCTAATCCATCTAAAATGGTTGAAGGTTATGAAGGAACCGCTAGCGTATCTGAAGCTGCTGCGATAAAATCATCAGGTGGAAATTTGATAGTTGAAAAACAAAAATTTCCACCAGATTTAACAATAGCTATAGCGAGGATTCAAGAATGAAACGCGGATTAATGTTGATTGATAGAGGTAGTAGGGAAAGGGAAGCTGAAGAAGAACTAGAAACTATTTGTGAAAAAGTCAAGCAAAAAGGAAATTATGATTTTACAGAGTTTTGTTTTCTTGAGGTAGTTCCACCATTCATTGAAGATGGGATGGAGAAGTGTCTGAAAAAAGATGTTGAGCAGATGACAATTGTACCATATTTTCTATATCCCGGAAAAAAAGTAAAGATAGCGGTAGCAGACGCAATGAAGTACCAAAAAGATACGAAAATCAAGTTTCTTGTCTCAAAACCAATGACTATGCATAGAACATTAGTAGATCTAGTTGATAATAGAATAGTTTCAGCATTAGAAGAAAACAAGATCTCATTATCAAAAGATGAGGTGGATGTGCTTGTAATTGGTCATGGAAGTATGGATCCTAATGCAGGAATATCAATTAATTACATTGTAGATGAGCTAAGAAAAACCTACAAAAATGTGGATAGGTGCTACTTAGAGATTGAAGAGCCAAACATTGAACAGGGAATACAAAAATGCGAAAAAAACAAGCCAAAAGTTTTGGTCATAGTCTTTTATTTTCTGCATGAAGGAGCTCATGTAAAGACAGACATTAACAATGATCTGAAACCTGCGCTAGAAAAAGTCAATCTAAACAAAGTTTGTGTTACCAAACATCTTGGAACTGATGAAAAAATGATCGATTTGATTTTAGAGCGAGCAAAAGAGGTAGAAGATGCAAACTAGGAAAGGTCAGAATATTGAGGATCAAAGTATGCAAGTTATTGATAATGAAGTGGGTCCTCATTCATATGATGAGTTAGAGTGGCCCATAGTAAGACGTATGATACATTCTACGGCTGACTTTGACTTTGCTGGAAAAAACAAGATCATTTTCCACAAGGATGCAATTTCTAGTGGAATGTCTGCGTTAAAGAATGGGTGTAG
>CAZDAA010000062.1:0-4665 GCA_964503555.1 uncultured Candidatus Nitrosopelagicus sp. | reverse complement strand
TAAAAGATCAGAATTAGTATGACACCTAAAGTAAATAATCCTAAATCCAAATCCAGGAAAGCCAAACCAAACCCATCAAACATTTCACCACTAATAAAAAAAGTAGCAACTATTTCAGATTCTACCAAATTATTATCAAAAGAAGTAAAATCTATGTCAAAAATTTTTACCGAAAATCAAAAGATTCTTGTATCAATGAAAAATATGATTGATACACTCAGTTTGACAATAGAACAAATCCAGGTTCAAGAAAAAAAACTCAACCTTATTGAGGGTGATAATGAAAGATTATTTGAAGGATTAGAACAAGTGAGAAATCAATCAAATATTATTTCCAAAATTAATACACAGACCAATGAATTACAAGAACGAGTAGAAAAAATATCTAAAATTAATGAGAATTCTCCCAACTCTAATGAATTGATGGAAAAAATAGATCAGTCATTTGATTCCATAAAAAATAATTCAAAAATGATAATCAAAATTGCTGATAGAGTAGAAAATGTGAAAGAGGATTTGAATGATGTGTCTTCAAAAGCTGAGCCAATTTCAAAAATTACGTCAAAAATGGAAAATATAACAAATAATATTACATCTATGAGGCAAAAAACCTCAGATCTGGGTAATAATATAAAAAATTTCCAAAAGAAACTAGATAGTATTGCTTCAAAGAAGAATTCTCCAGGGGCTTCTGGAAATCTTGAAAATATAAAATCTGAATTTATAACTTTGAGAAAATATGTGGGAGAAAATTCTGATGAATTACAGGATAAAATTTTAGGTTTATCTGACACACTCAATAGAGTAAATTCATCTTCTGCTGAATTTCATGAGAAGTCAGATTCTATAATTCAAGAATTACAAAAAATTGAAAAGGTTACTAACAAGTCATCCAGTTCAGCATCAAATGAAATTATTGGACTTTTGAAATTATCAGAATATCAATCGGGTATACGTATGCAGTCTGAATCAAAATATGGAACATTACAAGATATTGAAAAAATGGCCCAGGATACAGCAGAGATCGTTAATCTTTTTGATAGTATGTCTATCGAAACCGAAAATAAAATTCCATTACCACATGAAGTAAGACAATGGGCAATAAGTACAATTTTTGATTGTGCTGATAGATGGGAAATTAGCTTCTCTGGCTTATTCAAGAAGATGTTAGAATTATTGGGTAAAGATTTGTTGAAGGAGACAATCAGAATACAACAAGTTAGAGATATCTTTGGTATTAGAGCAGTTGATGAAATTAGAAATGAGTTAGGTCTTACCTAGATACCTTCTGATTTATCAATTGTATCAATATTCTGCTTTTTCCTTTTCAAGATTGCAAATATTCCAATGATTCCCACAATCCATACACAACTAAAAAGAATATTTGAAACACTTGCATACATGTATGGCACTACATCCATAAGATTTTCCTGAACCACCTCAGCCCTAAGACTGACATCCATCATTCCAGTATGAAATGCTGAGCTATCTCTTGGAACAGCAGAAATTTTTTCAGTACTGATTAACATAGCATCTAGATCTGATTGTATTCTAGCAAAGTTTGTTGTATCAGTAGGAAACATGTATACCGGATTTCCTTCTGTGGGTAGATATCCTTTCATTGCTTGAATATCTGCTATAATGGTTTTTGGTTCAGAGGAAGCCATGATTCTGTCAAGTAACCCAATTGATAGATCAATAGGATAAACATTTTCTTGATATCCAGTAAATCCCATATATACGCCAAAGCATATTATAGCAATAATTCCCGCGGTTGCAAGTTTGTATGTAATATTTGCCATCTTTTCATCCTTTGTTTTAATATGCTCAGTTTTTGACCTGTCTCTTTTAAACCTTGTATGTCTAAAACTCATTAATGCAATATACAAGAAGCCTATAGTTTGTAAAGCAATTATAGGAACCCAGATTGGGTTTGAGGAGTAAATTGCAATAAAGATTCCAAGTACTCCATAGATTCCAAAGAAGAGTTCTAGAAGTGTAGTTTGAGAGAATGGTAAATTATAAGCCTTGGTTCTCCAATCATCCGTTTTCTTGATAATCCCGTATTTCGGAGTTCGTAAAAATTCATTTTTCTTTCCTATCATAGCATCAAATACAGCTACAGTATTGTTAACTGACATTCCTATAGAATAGATTATCAAGTATGGCATAGCCAGAGCCTTTTCTTTCCAATTTTTTTTATACATATTATGAATTATGTACAGATATGCTCCAGGTCCCATAGCCAAATATGTTGCAAGAGTTACTGCAGGTAAAAAGCTTACAATGTAGAGATTGACCTCCGCTGCCAGAAGAATTGGAAGTGTAAGAAATTGGATTAGCATTAATGGAAATACTATATGTCTAGTAAGTTGTACAAAAGCCTGAAGTTTTGCATCAAATGCAATCTTTCGTTTTGCTAAAATGCTACCAAGAAGTTTTATCGCACATTGAATAGAACCTTTTGCCCAACGGAATTGTTGTCTCTTGGCTCCATTCATTTGTACAGGTAATTCTGCATCCACTACGATACCAGGTACAAAAAGACACTTCCAACCTTTCATTTGTGCTCTATAACTCAAATCCAAATCCTCTACAAGTGTTGCAGTATGCCATCCTCCAGCATCTTCAATACATGTTTTCCTCCATATTCCTGCAGTCCCATTAAAATTCATGAATAAGTGTGAATTACTTTTTGCCCTTTGCTCTATCAAAAAATGAAAATCAAGACTTAGTGCTTGTGCTTGAGTTAGTGCAGAATAATTCTCATTTACATGTCCCCATCTACATTGTATAAGTCCAATACTTGGTTTTGCAAAATAAGGCATTGCTTTTCTCAGATACCATGTTGGGGGAATGAAATCAGCATCAAAAATGGCAACAAACTCACTTTCCGTGGATTTCATAGCATGCTTAAGTGCTCCAGCCTTGTACCCAGTTCTAGTTCCACGTCTGACATGTAATATATCAAATCCATTTTTCTTATGATCTTCTACAAGTTCTGATACAAGTTTTGTTGTATCATCATCAGAATCATCCAGGACCATTATACGCATACATTTTTTGGGGTAATCCAAATCACAAACTGCATCTATCAAACGCTTTGCCACATATTTTTCGTTATAAATTGGAAGGTGTATAGTTACAGTTGGTTCTCCAACCACAACTGTATTCTCAGTCTCGTTCCTACGACTTGAAAGAAATGCCAAGTAGTAAAAATTACATGTATATGCAATTATAATAATCGCACAAGCAATAAAAATATTAAAAATAAAAGTTGTGAATGGGTTTGGTGTTAATGGTTCCATTTTATAATATTATCAAAATTTAGCTCAATATTAACAGTTATAGAATTTACCATAGAATCCAAACTTATTGTGGATAAATCTTGATTGCCTGTGGTGGACAAACACCTTCACATGCAAGACAAAATATACAATCTGGCTCATTGATTTGTAGCGGTTTTTTTGTAGAACCTACATTACCTGGGAAGTCGAAAAATTCGTAAACAGCCACAGGGCATGCATCAATACAAGCACCATCTCCTATACATATATCAAAATCAACAGAACAAAATTCTCCCCAAACACCCATAACCTTGTTATCTGTACCAACACGTCCCCAAGTTTGAAGCATATTTCCAGTGGAAGTTTTGAATGGTGCGGATTGCTCCATCTTATCTTTATACTCTATATCAATAGGACCCGGAACTACTTCCTCTCCATCTCTCTCTATTACTTGTTTTTTACCCGCAACTGCTGGCTTTGGTTTTTCTATTTTAGCTATTGGTTTTGCATCTGGCACAATTTGTGCTAGTGGAGTTAATTCCTCTAATTTTATCAATGCCTCATTCTCAGAAATTTTTTCTGAGTTAGTAAGTGATTCAACCATTTTATCAGAAAGTATAGTATTCCTGAGAATTGTATCAATTACCATCTTTGCAAAATGGTCTGCCTTTTTTCTATAATCTTTAACCCACTGAGGATCACCAAATTTTTCAATTGAAAATATTTGATAAATAATATCAACTACTTCACCGGTTACAATTTCAACGGTAACACTAAGCTTGACTTGCTCATACCCCTTCGCATCAGGATCTGGCATGTTTTCTTCAATCCAATTATAAGTTGCATAAATTCTATCAGCATACATATCCATCTCAAAAGTATTTTTTAGTCCTTGAAAGATTGACTGTATTTCAGCAGGATCCTCGAGCTTTATTGGTATTCTATATAATCCCAATTTGTAACCGTGTAATGGATAAACTCCTCTTTTTGCAGTAGGTGACTGCATTGTGTAAACTCGATCCTTCAAAAGTAGAGACATAGTTCAATTAGGGTAAATTTAGTTAAAAATCTTTGTTTGTGAGACTATTACCTTTATCATCAAAAAATTAAATTTTTAAGAAGCTTTTGCAAAAAAGATCCGCTTGAAAATCAATAAAATTGGAATTGTTAGTAAATTTGGTTCAAAAAAATCTGAAAATGCGGCAAAAAAAATAGCGAGAAAAATGCTGAAAATGAGATCTGTAGTTTATACTATTTCTCCCGTATCAGTAACAGGAGCAAAGCAGTTAGACTCGTTAGATGATTTGAAGAAGGTAAAACTTGATCTTGTTATAACATTGGGTGGTGACGGAACTACTCTTAGAACTTTTAGAAATCT
>CAZDAA010000061.1:0-4794 GCA_964503555.1 uncultured Candidatus Nitrosopelagicus sp. | reverse complement strand
CCTTACCTTTGATTGTTCTAGAAATGATAATTGATGGAAGTCCCTTGGTTTGATTGGCTCTTCTTATAGCATCTGAAATTTGTTCGACTCTGTGTCCATCAATTTCGATGACATTCCAGCCAAAAGACCGCCACTTGTCTCCAGTCTTCCATCTACTTGCATCTTTCCACATCTCTGACAAATCATTACCAAGTAATTCTTCATCCAATGGCATAATTTTTTCTGTATAGGAATCCTGTTGTATGAAGTTTCGATCAAGAAACACAGTCATGTTATCAATCTTGTACTTGGCAGCTGTCATTGCTGCCTCCCAAACTTGACCCTCATCAGATTCCCCATCACCAATAATTGTGTAAATTCTCTGATCCTTACCATCAATTCTTGCAGCTAAAGCATTTCCAATAGAATATGATAATCCAATTCCTAAAGAGCCTCCACAAAACTCAACACCAGGGCATTTTAGGTCTGGGTGGCCCTGAAGTTTGCTGCCAAACTTTCTCAATGTTAAAACATCATCAGGATCAAAGTATCCAGCTGTTGCCATATTTGAAAAAAGACCGGGTGACGCATGTCCCTTTGAAAGTATGAGTTTGTCACGATCTTCCCAACCAGGATTCTTTGGATCATACTTCAAATGCTTGTAAAACAAACAACCCAAAATTTCAGCCATAGAAAAAGATCCACCAGGATGGCCAGATCCAGCAGTTGATGTACCCCGAATTACAAGTTTTCTAGCCTTGAGAACCTTTCTTTTAATCTGATAATAATTTAGTCCCATTGATACATAGAATTAACAAATCACGATTATAATTGCATTGTATTACATAGGCTAGGTTAAAATTATTATAATAATAAAATCTGAATAGAGTGCTATCACATGGATCTGAAAGAAATGACACCGCTTGTAATCTATGATGACGAATGTTATCTTTGCGTACAGTTTGCTAAATTTGTAAACTTTTTAGCAAAAGGAAGACTGCATTTTGTTGGTCATTATACCGATTTTGGTAAGAAGATCAGAGAGAATATTCTTGATTCAAATGCATTAGAAATGTTTTGGTTTATTGATGATAATACTGCATATGGTGGTAGGGCTGCTCTAGGTCCATTATTTTCTGCAATATTCAATGCTGACGGAAAAAATATTCAAAAAAATATAGCTCAAGATTCTTGTGATCTTGGTTGCAAAAGCCCAAAGGCAGTTTTTTTTCGTTCTGCAAGTCTTCTAACTAATAGTAAAAAGATCAAAATATCAGATTAAAACTAGTATCCTCTGGAATTTCTATCTGGCTTATCGATATTTGGATTTCTAAATCCATGTTTTTCCATCATATGATTTAGAAATCGTATATCATCAGAAAGATGTTCGCCACATACTGAACAGACAGGCATGATGATTCTATTTCATGTGACTATTTTAAGAGTCATTGGCTAATTTCTTTGAAAAGAACATCCCTATACCAATTGAAAAGAAGACCAGTAATGGGATGAACCTGTAGGGTAAAATTTCATAATGGTAAGTGATTGTCACCAATATTGGGCTTGCTATTATGGTTCCAAAAATAAGAATTAGGATGGAATCTGCGTGCTTTAATTTATTTTTTGAAAGGAACAGTAAACCAACTGTAAGAGGCAAAAGCATCATCATAAAAAAAAGATCAAATCTTAACTGAGATACGATCACTTGAAATCCTAACATAAATTTATCAGGATTCACTTGTATTACATCTGGATATACTGTATCACCTAAGAAAACTATAGCGATAGAGATGGACACTATAACAATATATGAAATTAATATGGCTAGTTTTACTCTCATAGATATCTGTGATTTGTATGTAGTAAACAGCGTCATTAGGAAAAATGGCGCGACATAAGCTTTGGTATAAAATGCTAATATGTAAAAAATAGGCGAGAGAAACCATTTTTTTTGTATTGCATACAATGAAATCAGGAAAAATAAAACCCAGAAATTTTCATATACAGCTATGGTATCAAATTTTAGAAATGTGTAACTTTGTAATAATACAATAACTGCAATGATTCCTGCAAAACGCTTTTGACAGAACTGTGCAGTGATTAAATAAGTAAAAACTACCACCAGAATGCTAGCTACAAATGGCAGCAGCTTGATGTTTTGTAATAGGTCATGTGATACATCGAGCAAAAACATCCTAACATATCTGTCATTTTGTTCTTGGACGTAAACATTATCGGCTTCACCAAATGGCCAAATTTCTAATGCTGGTATTAATACTGCATGATAATCACTCCAGTCGTCAGCCTCATTAAGAAGAAGTTCTGGTGATGATAGCCCAATGTATATTCCTAAAATAATAATTAAAGAGATTACAGTTATCTTTTTTGATATTTCAAATGTTCGAATTTTTTCAAATATATCGTGTACAGGAGAAGGAATTTTATTCTTATAATATGCAATACCAAAACCAAAGATTACAACATTACTTACAATAAGAAAAACTGATTGATATCCTGGCTCGAATGGGTTTAGGTTTTCTGTAAACATACCAAAAACTGACGAAAATAATGCAGGAAAGATTACTGGAGTAAGAGTTAGTAATACAACCGCTAGAGTACAAAAAAATACTGCATAAGAAATGTATTGTGAGCTTTCCAAATTACTCATTGGTAGAAATCATTTATTTGGGTTAATTAAATTGCCGTATGAAAACAATTGGTAAATTCATTTATCTACGTGTAAATTTGATATTTTGTATGAAGCGATTTACCATATGTCTGAGTGCCATCTTTATGACACTAATCATTAGTTCTGTTCAATCTGTTACTGCTGATGATGCTACTCTTATTGGGGTGAACATTATTCCAACAGAAGACTCAGAATTCCAAGTACATCTCCAGGTAGTAGTTCGAGACTCAGAAGGACAATTGGTTAGTGTGACGGAATCTACGAATGGCTGGACCACTATTGCACTGCAGGGAAAGACTATTCCTGGTATAGTAATGGTAGATGATAAACAGGTGACAACTAACCTAACAGATAATGTGTTCAATGAAGAAGTTGAAAAGGAAATTGTTACTGTTGATGGTATAAAATATGAGAAAGTTCAGTGGATAGATGCTACAAGTAGTTGTGAAGTGGAAACCTGTCAAGACATACATCAAAACGTTGGTGCATGGAATATCAATTTCTACGGGGATTTTAATAAATTTGGGTTTCTGAATATACCTCTTTTCCAAGCCATGACGTCAAATGTAATTCTGGAGGATGAAGATAATATTGTGAACCAATGGACTGTTTTGAGGGAGGCAGGTGAATGAAAAGTCTTACAAAAATTTTGTTATGCGCTACCTTTGGAGCACTGATTATATGTTCCATTCAATCAATATCTGCAGAAGAAAACATTCCAATTAAAGGACTTTTTGTCAGTCCAGGAGAAGTTGAACTTGTTACGACTCAGGACTCAAATTATAAAATCTACTTACAAGTCATCATTAGAAATGCAGATGGACAACTGATCAATGTTACAGAAAGTACGGCAAATGGTGCATATGTACCCCATATGATAAGTGATCATGTATTTGATACGCTAATGAGTGAAAAGGAAATTGTTACTGTTGATGGTATAAAATATGAGAAAGCTCAATGGAGAAATAGTCCGTCATTAGAACAAAGATTCATAGGATTATATCCAATTTTTTCTGAAATCACTTTAAATTTAGTATCAGAGCCTGGTGATGATACTACGAAGATGTATAACGCGCACAAAGATTTTTCGATATGGAAAATACATTATTGTGCAGATTGGGAGAATTTTGGATATTCATGTATACCTGTTTTTCAAGTACTAGTTCCAAATATGACAATAGAGCCAACTGATATTGTTGAACACCAATGGACAGTTTTAAGAGAGGTTAATCATTCGTTCGAAGAATCAACTGAGACCAGCGAGTGGCATATGGTCGATCCTTGATGTAATAAGATAGGCTAAATTTCATAAAATAAAATACCAGCACTACCACTTCCCAACAGCTCTCGCACGTCAGTAACACGGTAGCGACATTGGGTTTGACTTCTAGGTTCGGAATGGGACTAGGTCGCACCCCAACGCTATGACCGGCTTATTTGATTGAGAAATAATCTTCTCTATTAAGGTAACTGCAGATTAATTGTTGGCTAAAACAGACTGGATTGTTTGTTACATCCTCCAATGGGATATAAATTAAAGTGAGAGAGAATGTACGCATGACTCATCGTGTTGCAGTCTTAGATAAGGAACTATGCCAACCAAAAAAATGTGGTCTAGAATGCATCAAGTATTGCCCAGTAAACAAATCGGGTGCTGACTGTATTGTACTTGATGAAGAAACAAACAAGGCACAAATTGATGAAGACATATGTAATGGATGCGGCATTTGCGTTAAAGTTTGTCCTTTCGAGGCAATTACTATAGTTAATCTGGCTACAGAATTAGCTACTGATAAAATTCACCAATACGGACAAAACTCATTTCGTTTGTACAAATTACCCACACCAAAGAAAGGTGAAGTTGTTGGATTATTAGGAAGAAATGGTATGGGAAAAAGTACTGTCATCAATATTTTATCAGGAAATTTGAAACCAAACCTGGGAAAATTTAACGAGCCACCAGAATGGGATGAAATTTTAAAATTTTATAGTGGGACAGAATTAAAATCACATTTTGAAAAGATCAAGGATGATCAAATCAGTGCTTCTATAAAACCCCAACAGGTTTACAATATATCCCAAGTTTTTGATGGTACAGGCAAAGAACTACTTGAGAAATATGATGA
>CAZDAA010000060.1:0-4829 GCA_964503555.1 uncultured Candidatus Nitrosopelagicus sp. | reverse complement strand
TTATCAAATCATGTTATGATGCATTAAATGGATTTGAATCAAAAGACTTGCAAACCGCCATGAAAAATAATGAAACTACAAAAAATCGTAATGTTGGATTTACTATTGAAACAAAGCCAGATTATTGTAAAAAAGAACATGTCGATTTAATGCTATCATATGGTGTGACAAGAGTTGAAATAGGTGTTCAGAGCTTGCATGAACGCGTTTACAAGATTGTAAATAGAGGACATGACTATAATGATGTTATAGAATCATTCCAAATTTCAAAGGATTCTGGATATAAGATAGTTGCACATATGATGCCTGGATTGCCTACAATAACGCCTAAAGAAGATATCGATGATTTCAAGAAACTATTCAACGATTCAAATTTCAAACCAGACATGTTAAAGATCTATCCATCATTAGTTTTAGAGAATACTGCTCTGTACAATGATTTTATTGCAAAAAAATACACTCCATATTCTGATGAAGAAATGTTAAATGTTTTGACTGAAACAAAAAAAATAGTTCCCAAATGGGTTAGAATTATGCGTGTTCAAAGAGAGATTACACCTAATGAGATTCAAGCTGGACCAAAATCTGGTAATTTAAGACAAATGATACACAAGCGGTTGAAAGAGCAAGGATATTCTTGTAAATGTATCAGATGTAGAGAGGCTGGACTTTCTAGAAAAAATATGCCATCAGAAGTTTTAAAACTTAACAGAGAAGAATATAACTCATCTTCTGGAAAAGAGATTTTCCTTTCTTTTGATGATAAAGATGAAACAATATATGGATTCTTACGATTAAGAAAGCCAAGTAATATGGCACATAGAAATGAAATTACAGAGAACTCGTGTATAATTAGAGAACTCCATGTTTTTGGAAAATCAGTTAAAATTGGAAAACATGAAGAAAATAGCATTCAGCATTCTGGATTAGGAAGAAAATTAATGAGTGAGGCAGAAAAAATTTCAAAAGAGTATTTTGATGCAAGAAAAATACTTGTGATCAGTGCTATTGGTACACGAGAATATTATAAAAAATTAGGTTACAAATTAGACGGACCGTATATGTCAAAGCAATTGAGGTAAATAATGACAGAGCAAAAAATAATTGGTAAGGGTACATGGATAGACAAACTAGCCCATGAAGTAATTGAACGGGAGAAGAAACTTGGACGAGACATTGATGGCGTTATTAGAGTAGAAAGTGGATTAGGTGCTTCTGGTATTCCCCATATTGGAAGTCTTGGTGATGCTGTTAGAGCATATGGTATCAAATTAGCGCTTGAAAACTTTGGCTATAAATCTGAATTAATTACATATTCTGATGATCTCGATGGGTTACGAAAAATCCCAGAGGGGTTACAGGTAAAAGAGGAAAATATTGGTAAGAGGGTATCTGCTATTGAAGATCCATATGGAAAATGTCATGATTCTTACGGAAGCCATATGAGCAGTTTACTTCTTGAGGGATTGGATAAATTAGGAATAAAATATGTACATAAAACAGCGCATGATACTTACAAAAATGGTATCTTAAAAGAGCAGATTCACAAAATACTCGTGAATAGTAAAAAAATTGGAGATAAAATTGAAGAATTAACGGGTCAGACAAAATTCCAAAATATTCTACCATATTTTCCAGTTTGTCAAAACTGTGATAAATTATACACAACTGAATCTTTTGAATATATTGAAAATGAAAAAAAAGTCATGTACCGATGTAAAGATTCTGAAATTGGTTCTGATAAACATATTTTGAATGGGTGTGGGCATGAAGGTGAGGCTGACATTACAAATGGTCTTGGAAAGTTAGCATGGAAAGTTGAATTTGCAGCAAGATGGGAAGCATTTGATATAAGATTTGAAGCGTATGGTAAAGACATTATGGATTCTGTAAAAGTCAACGATTGGGTTGCAGATGAAGTGTTAGGATTTCCACATCCTCATCATGTAAAATATGAGATGTTCTTGGATAAAGGAGGAAAGAAAATTTCGAAATCACTTGGAAATGTTGTCACCTCACAAAAATGGCTGAACTATGGAACGCCTGAATCAATTCTTCTTTTACTTTACAAAAGAATTACTGGTGCTAGAGAACTGGGATTTGAAGATATACCTGCGTTGATGGATGAATATAATGAATTGGAGAATATCTATTTTGGAAAAACAAAGATAGAAAATAAAGCAAAACTTGTTAAATCTAAAGGTCTTTATGAATATGTAAATCTTCTAAGCCCCCCAAAAAATTCTGCCGTGCATATTAGTTACGGATTACTAATAGAGTTATGCAAGATATTCAAAGATGATCGATTGGAACGTGTAAATTCAAAATTGATTGATTATGGCACAATAAAAGAAACAAATTCACACGTTGAGGAATTGATCAAACTTGCTGGAAAATATTCAGACGACTTCGAGGAAACAAAAATACCTGCTACTAAAATAACAATTGATGATTCATGTAAAATTGCCTTAACCCAGTTGGTTGAATTACTATTAAAAAATGAGAAAATTGAAGATTTACAAAATTCAATATATACAATAGCAAAAGAAAATCAGGTTCAACCAAAAGATTTTTTCAGAATACTTTATCAAATCATACTTTCAGCAAATCGTGGACCAAAAATTGGACCATTTATTGAAGACATCGGAAAGAAAAAAGTTGCAAACGATATTTCTAAGTATATTTGATATCCATGGCACATAATGAACATAATAAGCCGAAAAGGAGTGGTTCTTTTCTATTAATTATTGCTGGTTCCATATTACTTATGTTAGCACCAACCCAGTATCCAACCTCGCAGGAATTAGGAATACTTGCATTGGTTAGTGGATTACTTATTGGCGGGATTGGGTTCTACATAAAATTTGTAAAAGGGAGAAAATCTAGAAAGAGTAATGCTTAGAGGAAATGAATATGAATTGGTTTAGAAATACAAAGAAAAATACAGATAATGATTCTGAAGATTCAAAGAAAAATGATAATATCGATAATGAATATAAAAAAACAAATGAGTCACAAATAGAGAATGATGCAAGTAATGAACAAAATACACTTTCAAACAAATTAGAACTTGTTCAGCAAGAATATCATAAAATTGTGCATGAATTGATGACATCAAAAAAAGAATTCAATAAAATGAAGGCAGAGATACAAAAATTAAATGATGAAGATAATGTGTTAACATCAAAAATAAAAACTGGTCATAATGAACTACTAAAAATAAATAATGAGTTAAAAGAAAAAAACGAAGCATTAAAAAAAATAATGAATGATTATAATAGACAAAGTATTGTTATTAAAGAAACTGACAAAACAAAAAATGAACTAGTTCGGATTAAAGAAGAGATTAAAAAATATAACGATGAGCTAGATAATGCAAAAACAAAAACAAATAATTCTATTGAAGTTCAACAAGCAAGAAATGAAAAAGGTGAATTGGAGAATGAAATTCTCAAAAAAAGAAAAGAAGTAGAGTCTGCCATTAAAGAATTAAAGTTTATTGAAAGTGAGATGTCAAAGATAGGCAATTATAAGCGAACTGAAGTGATTGCTAATAATCAAAGTCATACAAATATTGTTGATGCTGCCAGTGCAGTAGTATCATCACTTAATAAAAAATTGCAAATTACACAAAAAGAATTGGAAACAGTTAAAAAAAATCTTGATGTAGTAAGAAAACAAAAAAGTAAAACAACATAAAAAAATTACTTCATCCGATTAAAGTGATAGATAATACTTTTTCCATTTAGATTTTATTTCCTCTTCTGTATAACCAAGATCATAAAGTGGTGAAATAACCTCATTCATTTGTTTTACTTTAACTAACACAATTGATTCGATAAGATTTTTCACACCAGAGATCTTGTAATGTGAAATAATTTTATTGTATTTAGATCCAGATGTGATAATCTCTGCAATTCCTTTGAATCTGTAACCTTTTCTGTAAAATGGATCAATGATGTTAATTTCGATTGAATTATTGTTTTTCAGATTTTTCATTGTTTGTGGTGATCGTATATTTGCGAATGCAAGAGTATCTTTATTCCAGGCAATAATTGTGCCCTTTGGGGACAGATTTGGTGTACCATCTGCTGAAACAGTTGCAACAAATCCAAGTTTTTGCTCAGACATGAATTTTCTGATTTTATCCGTGATCATAATTAATTCTGGGAGATGAAGTATATTATTAAATTTGAACGGGCCCGAAGGGATTTGAACCCCCGACCTAATGCTCCGCAAGCATTCGCTCTATCCAAGCTGAGCCACGAGCCCAATAACACATTTAGAAAAATTGTTAAAAACGTTTTGAAGTAATTATGCTTCTTGTTCTGCCTTTTTCACAAACACGTAATTCATTATAACACCTGCTATAATTCCACCAATTATTGGTGCTGCCCAGTAAAGCCACTGTATTTCTAACAAACCGGCATCTCCTGATACAATAGCTGGTGCAAATGATCGTGCAGGATTCATCGAAGCCCCAGTTAATGGGACGCCAACCAAGTGAAGCAAGAATACCATTCCACCAATTGCTGCACCATAGACACTTTTTGGTGCTTTTTTGTGAACCGCTGTCATGAAAATTACAACTACTAAAAAGAATGTAAGAATAATTTCTACCATAAATCCTGACATTGCACTATTGTTAAGTAACTCACTTGGACCACCATGACCTCCCCAGAGAACCGGTTTTCCAATTTCTGGTAATATTGCAACCAATGTTAACGTTGCAATGATACCGCCAATTACTTGAGATATGATGTATCCCACACCGTCAGCGATTCCAATTTTCTTTGTGATCATCATTGGTATCGTAACAGCTGGATTGA
>CAZDAA010000059.1:0-4838 GCA_964503555.1 uncultured Candidatus Nitrosopelagicus sp. | reverse complement strand
AGAGTACTGTTCATAATGTTGAAACCAATCATACCAGATGCTAAGAATGCCGGATAGCTTAGATCTTTACTTCCAAAAGACACTTCATCTATTAATGCAGTGTATGCAAAACCAGCTACAAAAATCCAAATCAGTGGAAAAATTACCTGCCAGATCAAAAATCCTGGGTTAATCGAAATTGTAATATTTCTATTAACTAATCTAATTATCGGGTGCATTAGAATCACTCACAACTTTCAGAAATATTTCTTCAAGGTTTGTTGGTATTGCTGATAAATCATCTATAGCTATATTATTTTGATTTAAAATTTTTAGAATATTCATCAAAACAACTTCAGAATTAGTAGAACGTATAGTAATTGTTGCACCAGTACCAAACTCAATTTTACAATCTTGAATGTTTTCTAAAAGATTTGGTAACGTTTCGGTATTGGAGGAAATATGGATCTTGATTGTTTTTTCATTACCAAATCTATTTTTCAGTTCGTTTGGAGAATCAACGGTAATTATCTTACCTTTGTTAATTATTGCAATATTATCACAAAGATATTCTGCCTCAGTTAGTACGTGTGTAGTATAAAATATTGTTAAATTCTTTTCCTTAACTTTATTTTTCAAAAAATCTAATAACTGCCGCCTAGCTGTTGGATCCAATCCGACAGTAGGTTCATCCAAAAATAGTAAATCCATATCATGCATAAATTCACGCGCAACCTGAACTCTTCGGCGTTGACCTATAGACAGATCTTCATTTCTCTTCTTTCTGATTTCAACCAGGTTAAAAGCAGTTAACAGTTCTTCAGTTCTATCCTTCCTAGTTTTTTTATCTATATTCCACATCATACCATACTTATCTAGAGATTTTTCCACAGAAAGTGTTGGTTCATAACTGGGTTGTTGCAAAACCACACCGATTTTTTTTCTTATCTTTAATGGATCCTTCATAGCATTGATTTTTAGAACCGTGATTTCACCACCTGTTGGCTGAATTAATGTAGTCAGCATTTTGATCACAGTAGACTTGCCCGCTCCATTAGGTCCTAAGAAACCAAAAATTTGTCCCTCGTCGACATCAAGATCTATACCATCTACGGCGTTTATACCGTCATATGATTTGAAAAGGGATCTTGCTAAAATTGATTTCATATTTCTTAAAATTCTCTAACTCGCCATATATGTTAATAAGAGATTAAAAAGTAAAATTAGTGACTAGCATGTCTGAGTTTGAAGAGATAATAGAAAATATACTAAAACAAAAACCTGAGTTAACTAGAGAAAATTTAGAAGAGTTGATCGATCAAAAAACGCAAAAGATAGGTGCGGGATATTTAACTAATCAAGGAGCCTTGTTCCTAATTGCATCTGACCTAGGAATTTCATTAACACAGTCCACTAAGCTAGAGGTTGGGCTCAAGGATCTTTATGTTGGTGCTAAAGAGATATCGTTGGAAGGAAGAGTATTGAATATTTCCCCTACAAAGGAATTTTCTAGAAAGGATGGTTCCTCTTTCTTACTAAGAACAATTACTGTGTATGATAATGATTCTACAGCGAGTGTAAAGCTTTGGGATGATAAAGCGAATCTTCCTGGAATTGAAAATTTGAAACCTGGTGATTTAGTTAAGATAATCAAGGCTTATGTAAAATCAGATCTTAATGGAAGCCCAACGATAAATATTGGTTCAGGTTCTGATATAGAACCAACAAATCAAGAAAGTAAAATTCGTTCCATTGATACTCTAGCTGTTGACTCCAGTGAAATTAAACAGGACCAAAATAATTTAGTGGTTTCTGGTAAAATAGATGGTAGTGTAAGCACATTAGAATTTACCAACAAACGTGGTGACCCAGCAAAGGCACTTAGAATGAGTTTAAAGGGAAACAATGACGCTTCAACAAAAGTAATACTATGGGGAAAAGACGAAACATCTTTACCTAAAGTCGTTTCTCAAAATTCAAAAGTTCTACTTTTGGGCGTGAGAACAAAAATGGGAAATCAAGGTCTTGAGATTCACGGAAACGATGGAACAATGATTGAAGTTGAAGGAAGTAAGGAGATTGAGCCTGTTATTCTTCGTATCGCCGCAAAAACTAAAAATGAGCAAGGAAAAACTACCGCCTTAGGAATTAATGATAAGAAAAATATGGTTTATGTATCTGATTCCGTAAATATGTTAGAGTCCATCAATATTGGTGATGTTGTAGAATGTATGCCGTCACAAGTTTATGGAAATTCTCTGACAATTGACTCGGGCTCATTAGTAAGAAATATTGAAGATGATGGAACACTTTCTACGTTATCAGATCTAAGGACAAAAATTTCTGAGATTAAATCTGGAAATGAATACTGTGTTGAGGCAATAATTTTGAAAGAACCAGAAAGACGAGATGTGCAAACAAAAGCTGGAGAAACAATTTCATTGGGTGAAATGTTTGTAGAAGATACTACTGGACAGATCTGGATCAAGGGTTGGAGAAATCAAGCTAAACTTTTAGATGGATTATCAAGAGGTGAGGTAATTTCTGTCACAAGTGTTAATGCAAAGGCTGGCCTTGAAGGTAGAACTGAGTTATTTTTGACTCCATCTTCAACTGTTAATAAAAAATTTAATCATCCCAAAAACCCCTAGTCATTACATACTGTCTTTCAGCTTCGTAAATCTGTTTATACATATACTCCTCATCAACCATGTTTCTTAGAATACGTGCTGCTGTATCAGCACCTACACCATAACCTGACAAAACAGTGATTGCATTATTACCAAATGTTTCAATTAATGAAGCAATCTTCCAAGCCCGTTTAAATTTATGATTTTCTTCCAATGAAAGTTTCTTGGATTTATGGTTTTTCTGAATTATTTTCACCAAATCATAGTCGGAATAATAAGTGGCAGTAATTTGTCTTCCCTTACAATATTTACAGATCAGTTTTTTTGGTCTTTTATCAAATTCTCCTGTAACTATAGATAATTGCCATTTACCACAACGAGCACAAATTAGACGATGTTTAGTTTTTAGTAAGCGTTTTTTTACCTCATCAAGTATTGCTTTATCCACATTTGCTGGTGATGAATAATATTTTGTAGTGTGATCTAAAAGTGGTTCTGCCAATTTTGAAAATTTGGTAACATCTATCCATTCAATTTGTATTTCATTATTTTTGATTCGGGTCAATAGTTTATCTGTGCCTAACAAATCAAATTTATCATGGAACAGCTCACGTAATGCTTCTTTAACAAGAGGCGTGGTTTGATACTGTTCATAAATGAAATGCCCAGTTTTTCTATCATAAATAGATCCACGTTCTACCATACCAAATTTTTTTGCAACACACCATGTTCTCCAATTGATATTATGTGTGCCTGTAAGTGATGCAGAAACAACATCATTTATATCAAAATTTTCAATCAAAGCCTCAACAAATATTTTTTTATGTATTCGTGAATTAGATGTTAAAACAATTCTATATGCATCTGAGCGTGATTCGACAGTATATCCTAGTACAGATGATAGGAGTGATGAAAGTATAGTTGCTAAAGTTGAATTTATCCTTGTACCAAAACATGCATGAATTACAACCGTACCTTCTGTTCTTAATGATTCAACTACAATTGTTTTCTCATCAGGTGTGACATCAAAATCAAGATTAGAAATTGTTTGGTTGATCATTGATAATGAACCATCTCTGACTTTTTTTCTAAGCAAACCAACTTTTTGTGCTGTAGCAAAATCAACGGGGATGTTTTCACCCTCCCAATACGGAACTTTTTTTCCTCCACTTTTAATAGGTTCAACATTAACTTGCAATGACTTCTCATCAACATTCAAAATTCTCCATTGCAATCCACGAAGAACAAAAATATTTCCTTGTTCTCCAAAATCTCCAACAAATCTTTGATCTAATGATCCAATGAGTTTTTTTCCTACTGAATCAAAAACTTTAAATTTTAAAATATCTGGAATGGTTGAAAGATTTTCAAAATAATATCTAAAAGAATTTCCTTTTTTCCAAAATTTCATTTTTGGTTTATCAAAAAATAAAATTGGTCTACTAATTGAGTGTAAAATTTCTAAAACATCACATAAATCATCTAATGTTAAATTTCTGAATGGATATGCTTGTGTAATTATCTTATGTGCAAAATCTATTGGTATTTCACCTATTTGCATTGATAATCCAACTAAATGATGAGCTAGGACATCAAAAGATTCATCATGAATATTTTGTTTTTCTATTGAATTGTTTTTTACCCTATCAAGGATTGCTGTTGTTTCGAATTCATCATCGCTGTTATTTGTAACAATTAATCCCTTAGCAGAAGAATTTCTTGTATGTCTACTTCTTCCTATTCTCTGTACTAGTTTTGATACTTGACGTGGTGAACCATAATGAATGACAAGATCTACAGATCCTATGTCCAAACCCAATTCAAGAGATGATGTGCAAACTACTATTCCCTTTCTTCCACTCCGTAGTATGCTTTCAGTTTCTTCTCTGACTTGCTTTGATAAAGACCCATGATGTAGTTCAATATTCATCATTGTCTTGTCCCTCAATATTGATGCCAAAAATTCCGATTCACCTCTGGTATTAGTAAACAAGAGAATTGGGGAGTCAAAGTTTGATTTTTCCACATAGTCAATGATCGAATCGGCAACCTCGGAAATAGAACCATTGACAAATTTTACCTCAACATCATAGTCTCTAACCGATTCGTCTTGAATTATTGCACATGGTTTGTTTGTTCCTACAAGAAATTGCGCAGCATCATCAATATTTCCAATCGTCGCAGATAATCCAACCCGTATAATTTTTTGATTTGCATTGAGTTGAAGCC
>CAZDAA010000058.1:0-4943 GCA_964503555.1 uncultured Candidatus Nitrosopelagicus sp. | reverse complement strand
TTTTATCAACGATCTATCTTTTTTATAACTCTCGCAGGATTTCCTACTGCAACACAATAATCAGGAATATCTTGTGTAACTACACTACGTGGTGAAATAATTGAATTTTCACCGATAGTAACACCAGCCATTATTATTACACCTGGATTAATTGCAGCACCTGATTTTATAATTACATTTGAAACCTTTCGTGGATATTTATCCTTTAAGAATGAATTTGCAGAAATATTACCATGTGCAAAGATCATTACGTTAGAACCTATAGAAACATTATCTTCAATTTTTATCAGTGTTGGATAAACTAGATCAATTAAGATATACGGATTGAAATAACAATTTTTTCCAATTTTTACACCCCTTGTTTTTTGCATTTTTATTATAAAATTTGAGTGTGGAGATGAATATGCAAGGCAATGCAAAAGCCAACTTCGGAAGAATTTAATTTTTAATTTAAATCTGTCAAATCTTCCTGAACACCCATAGTATTCCATTACTTCCCTTTCGTTAGTGGGAAGTACATTTTCGTCATTTTCCATATATACCACTTGTTGAATTTTATTTTAAAATCTAAAGCTTACTAAGAAAATACATTTACTCAATTCAAGTTGGGTTATCTTATTTGTAGGTGGTTATCCATCTAACCATCCTGTCCATTCCAAACATACCATCCCACGGAGAGTCAAAAAAACTCATTTTTCCTAAAGAAGGACACCTGTCACCACCAAAAAATGTGATTTTATCAATAAGCTGAAATCTATCGTTATCATCCACTGATAATCCAATGGATTGAATTTTTCTATTGTCATTCAAAATCACGTTATTATCTTTAAATGGTCTTACGTGTATTACACGAGAAAAGGTTGGTTGGGCTAATCCTTCTTCATCAGAAACAATAACAGTCCAATTAAGATTCTTGGATGAAATAACTTTTCCTTTTATCTCATACTCTGAGCGAGTTGAAATGATTTCTTTTGATTTTTCCTCAGTTTCTTTTTGTTTAGGCAATAGAATTCTTTCAACATCATCCATCGCATGCGATAATGCATCTGAAAAAGATGAAATTATTTTTGGATCTTTAGTTTTTACAAAAACTGTATGAGGCGATGAACATGCATATTGATCAAATGTACTTACATCAAGTGCAATTTTTTGTGCTATTTGCGTTTGTTGTTTTTGGATAGATTTTTCATCTATTATAACATAAGAATATTTTGGACCATAGATAATATCTTCTGTAAATGGACTTTTTGGTAGTGCTGTAATAGATTTTATGGCATCAGCTCCACCCCAAGCAACTCTAATGTCTGCCGAATCAGATAGTATTTTTTGATTTTTTTCATCATTCTGTTCAATGTATAGAACCTCAAAGCATTCTAACATTTTTTTTCCAGAAATTTTTTCCGTGTTGATATTTTCTAAACTAGTCAATAAATCAACCAATAGAGTATAATTTGATGGTGCTTTAATGATTGAAACATTTTTAGTAAGTAATGATTGGATTGCAGAAAATATACCTAGTATGTCAACATTTCCCGCAATCCAATGACAAGCGACACCTCTAGGTTGTGCATGAAATAAAAGTTCGGAATCTCCTAAATCAACAAAATTATCTAAAGAATGTCTATCACCATGAAGCGCAATGTCAAGCTTCTTCTCCAAGTATGATTTAGAGAGAAAATTTTTGACATGGGATGAATTAGCTCCTATTTTATTTTCAAAATTATTAGACCAATGTTTACCAATCATCTCTACATATTCTAAAATATCATCAATTTTTTGTGAGTGTAACCATTCTCTAGAATTTTGTATTGCTTTTACACTTTCTTCAATTGTTGTAACCTCAGAATTTACAAATTCTCCTTTAGAAATCAGTAATTTAGTCAATTGTATCACCACATCCTTTGATATCTGCTTGTTCTGCCCTTTTTTCAAATTGAAAGTATTTCCCTTTTCTACCACAGGGACAATTATCAATGCCTATGATTTTTCCAATATCATCAGATAGTAAAGAAATTCCAGGATAGCTGTGTGGTATTGGAGATAGGAGTTGTATAAACCCGGATTTGCCAATATCCTCTATTTCTAAAGTATCAGTATTCCTAATCATAATCTCAGAATATATTGGAACGTGTTTGTATCCTGCATCACAATCAGGGTAAATTGTACCCAATTGCTCTGTCATTCCATAAATGTCTATGATCTTTTCTTTTTTACAATTAAAAAAATCTGAAGCCATTTGATTAAACTGTTCCTTGCTTATTTGTAAATCCTGTAATTTTTTCCAACCACCCATATGTATGATAATTATATTTTCAATACTTTTGAAAATATTTTTAATTTTGATATTGTCTTTGTTCTCTGATATTGTTTTATACAAAAGCCATGTAAATCCAAACACACAGACACTTTTTTCATTTAACCCCTGAAATTGTGTTTCATCCAATTTGAGACCATCATCCAATCCAAATTTCACTGATTTCATAAAGGGAAAAAACCCACGAATTGCTGATGAACGTGATTTTATGTCGGGCAGTGTATTCATAGAGTTATCCTGATCGATTATTAGAAAATCCTTTTTTTCGTTAAGAAAATTTCTCATTATAGAAATTAATACCTTAGTCTGTCTTTCTGAAGTAATTCTATCAAGAAAAATGGTGCTTGGTAAATCACTTGTTGTGGCACTTGAATAAACTGTTTTAAAAATTTCAGAATCTGGAACAGATTTTAATTTAAATTTCTTAAATAATGAAACAGGAAGGAATGGGATCTCTTCCACTGAAAAATTTTTTGTTTGTATAAACCCCCTATTATCACAGATTTTTCTAAACTCTTTTGATTTTTCATAATGAAAGCTAACAGCCTCCTTCATGGAATTAAGAAAAATCGCATCTTTTTCATTTTTAGTTAGTGTATAGGGATCAGATTCTAACAAAGTTTCTATATTTGATCCCATTTTCGCAGACATTTTCTATTTGTAGTCTTTTAGTGCATATCGTTTAATTTTTCCATATTCAGTCTGTGGAAAATCTTCTATGAATCTAATACTTACCGGAACCTTATAGCGCTCTAAATTTTTTATACAGTGTTCCATAATATCAGATTCTTTGATTTTACTATCTTGTGATTTTTTAACAAATAGTTTTGCAACTTCCCCAAATGTATCATGACTGACACCAATAACAACTGCTTCATCGATACCATCTAACCTCTTAACTACACTTTCAATCTGATTTGGAAAAACTTTTTCTCCTCCAACATTTATCATGTCATCTACTCTTCCAGTGAGATAAAGATAGCCATCTTCATCAAAATAGCCCATATCAGAAGTTTTTATCCATCCGTTTTGTATATTATGATCCATTTCTTCGTTTTTCCAATATTTTTCAATCACATTTTCACCCTTGATAAATATCTCACCATTTTTTTTAGGATCATCCATTTCATTCACTATTTTGATTTGTACATTTTGGGCTGGTTTTCCAACAGAATTTTCTTTTCCAGTTATATCATTAAAAACCATAAATGTAGACCTAGATGCCTCTGTTAACCCATAATATGTTGCAAGTTTTCCAGTTTTAATTATATTTTTTAATTTTTTTACAGTTAATTCTGGAATGGTTGTACTGTTTGTAATAATCAATCTTAAATTTTCACACGCTAATTTTGTTTGATTATTAAAATTTTCAACCATTTTAGTAAGTGTAGCTGGAACTGCAGCTAAAGTTGTTGCATGATAACGTGTAATTGAGTTCAAAATATTTTCTATATCTATAGCATTCTTATGTAAAACAATTGTAGAGCCAACAAACAGTGCAGTATGTAAACATCCTAAGCCAAATGAATGTGAAAGTGATAATGGAAGTACTTCTATATCAGAATTTTTGTAGCCTAGAATATTTACTATATTATTAGTAGTGAATAGAGATTTTTTATGTGTAATTCCTATCCCTTTTGGTTTGGAAGTAGTTCCTGAAGTATAAATCAAATAAGCGAAATCATCAGGATTTGAATAACTATCTATGTCTTTAACCATATTTTTGGAAAGTATCTCGTTAACTTCTAATACATCAAAATTAATTAATTCTGAATTTAGCTTTGAAGCATAACCTTTTGATGAAATCAAACATGCTGGATTCGCTGATTTAATTTGTTCAGTTAAATTATCCTTGGATATATTTGGAGGGATTATATGCGCAATTTTACCCGCCTTTAAAATTCCCAAGTATGAAACAATAAACTCCAAAGAGTTTTCTAGCATTAAACTAACTACAGAATTTCTTGGATATTGTAAAATATTTGTAGATACTGACGATGATAAATCATTGATTTCTCTATACGAATATCCTTCTTCATTTGAAATTACAGCAGTTTTTTTTGAATTATCATGTACGGAGTTTTGTAATAATTCAGGAATTGTATTCATGAGTGTGATTCAATAAATTTTAACAGATCATTTGCACATGTAATTGCAATTACATCATCAATATCAAATTTTATTTTAAATTTAGATTCTGTAGCAGTGATTAATTGCATTTGGGCAAATGAATCCCAATCATCATAACCGGACTGGTGTTTTTCCCAATCAAATTCCTCCTCTTTCAAGTTAGGGAACACACCAAAAAATATATTTTTAATTTCTGATTTTAAATTATTTGAATCACTCAATCTTAAAAAAAGCTTCCAGTAGACAAAATAAACCTTGTTATGAATTAATCAATAAAATATTGTTGCAAATACTAATTAGATAATTTATAATGATACAATATGAGAAATATTTGAATCACGCATTTAGTATAGGTATTGATATAGTTAATGTTAGTAGATTTAAGAAAAAACCGCTAAACAACAATCTAGATTTCTATAAAAAAATATTTTCAGACTCGGAGATAAATTATTGTAAAAAATTTAGTTCACCGTATGAACATTTTGCTGGAAAATTTGCA
>CAZDAA010000057.1:0-4966 GCA_964503555.1 uncultured Candidatus Nitrosopelagicus sp. | reverse complement strand
TATTGTAATGAATTTCCTTGAGGAGGTGACAGAATTATAGTTTTACCAGGATCCAATGTACCGATAAAATCTATATCATTATCACCATAATTTATTGTAAGATTTGTCAATGGGCTAGTGCCAGTATTTTGAATTGTGACTCTAGCAATTGTGAAAAGACTTTGTTTCTCCACTGTTGGATCAACCATAATTGAATGATCATCAAATGCGGTTGGAGATGGGAAAGCTGTATAAATTATAACTGCAGATATTGCAATTAAGGCGGCGATACCACCTCCCAAAAAAACTTTTTTCTGTAGTGAATGATTAGGTTTTGGCTTGTATGGAAATGCCATAATTATGAATATGATTTCTGCCTAATAAAATTAAATGGTAGATTAATCATAATTATTGATTATATTCATCATCTTTCTGGCACCGTCATTTAGCGGAATTATTTCATCAGTTTGTATGTTTACATACCACAAATAGTCTTTAGCATTATCATATGTTTTAAAAGAGAAATGAACTTGATAAAAACCAGAACCCTGTTCTTCCTGTGCATCAGATGCTGATATTTCTATAGAAGTATCATGATGATTGAGTATTTTTTCACTAGGATATGCATTTTCAATCTGTATCATTATAATTTCACCAAGTGTTGATCCCTTATCATCAGTACCCTTGTATGATTTCAAAATACTCCATGCATGATTTTCATCATCACCATCTAGAATCTCAGTCATCTTTTGATCTAATTCACTTGGCTGCATCATTTCTGGAACAAAAAATACTACAAACATGACTGCACATAATAAATAAATAAATGATCTTTTCTTAAAAAATTTTTTTAAATCTGATTCTTCCTTTGGTTTCTCATCTTCACTATTGAATTTTTTATCCTTGGTCATTCTGTATATTATTACTACTTGAAAAGAGAATAAAAAACCTAACTTTGCTTATTAATTGATATATATTCTATTGATCCTTATCTTGCATTTTTTTAGCACATTCTTGCTGTTGCTGAAAAGTATGCTCAGAAAATGGTTTTTCGCATATTCTACACAAAGGACCTTGTGTTTCTCCACTTTTTGGTGGGCTATTCATCATTTTCTATCATTTAATTGGAAATATTATACAAAATAAATATGCTCATTAGTTCAGATAGTTTATTAATTCTACAATTTTCAGGTAACTATGGCTATTGCCACTTGCCGTGATTATGGATATGACTGCGATTTTGTAGTAGAAGGTGATATTGATAAAGTTGCTATTGAATTTGGTAAGCATTCTGCTGAACAGCATGGGATTGAATATTCAAAAGAAACACTAACAAAATTTATGGTTAAAAAATAACTAATAAACTAATTAAAAGACATTCCTCGTAATTAACGCATCTATAATAAAACATATAAAAAATATTGTACCCGTAATTCTGCTAAATACCAATGTTGAACTCATGGTAGATATAAGACCGGGTAATTTATTGTAAGAAGTTTTTAATTTTTTTCCAGATTTTATAATTAACGGAAATGTCAGCAAAATGCTTATGCAAATAAGTGGAAATACATCCAAGATTACAGAAACTATAGTAAGAGTATAAACAATGATTGGAAATACCCAAAAAACTCTGCAAGATCTTTCTAGTCCAAAACTTATCACAAGTGTTTTTCTACCCTTTGCTTTATCAATGTCATAATCAGGAAATGATGTAATAAATAAAACAAATGATGATAATACACCAACAACAATTCCGCCTAAAACCATTGATTCATTTATTTGAGAAGTTTGGATGTAACAAGTTCCAATTACAATCAATGTTCCTTTTATTGTAACGAAAACTTCTGCTAATCCCCAATTAACAATTTTAGTTGAATAAAAATAAATTGAAAGTACAGCAAATGCAAGAATTACTCCAATGATTATACCATCTGTTACAACAAAATATGTTCCAATTAGTGCTCCAATTATCAAAAATATAATTCCAACACGGTAAACCTGTTTAGGTTCTAACAACCCTTCAGGTAAAACACCAGACCCCCCACTCATTTTTGTTTTCACAGTTTTGGTATCAATTCCCCGTTTGAAATCCCAATAATCATTCAGCAAATCAACACTTGCATGTAGAGCAAGTACACCCAAAAATGTCAGTACAGCATCAAAAATTGTTATAGAATTACCAGTCCACCAACTGATTGCTAACCCAGTAGAAACAGCTATAATAGATGCTAATAAAAAACGAATTCGTATAGCACGTAACCAAGAGGAAAGCATTACACTAATGATTCTTTATTGACACTAATTGGTTTACGGCCATTAAAACCAACATCTTTTTCATGCCAAAATTTTATCTCAGTTTCACCTTCCTTCCAACATAACCAAATTTCATCATCAAACTTTTTCGAAGGAAAGTCAAGTAGACCCTCTTCAAGTCCTTTTAACACAACACCAGTTTTTTCCAATTCTTCTATGCTAGAATAAAATCTTGTTACAGATGCATTAAGATTTTGCTTAAGCGTCACATAATCATCCAAATTAGATGTTCCCGATAAATTCATCTGTAATTTTTGTTCCATTTTTTCTACCTCATTTTTTTCTTGCTTTATTTTTTGGAATTTTTCAATGATAGTTGGTAACATTTCATTTGCAGATTTAATCGTAAAATAATTATCCATGAATTGTTCAGAATTAAGAGAAATTTAAAGGATATAGAAGTAAACGTGTAATGATATATTAGAAATCATTCGTAGGTTAAATAGAAAAGATATAATATTTTAAAGAAAATATTTGTAACATGGGTTTATTTGGACGTAAACGTGCAAATTGTACTATATGTAATAAGGAAATTACACATAAGCATAAAGCAAAAAGAGAATGGTATGTTAAATCCCCATTATGCAGTGACTGTTATTTAGATAAAATGCAGCAATCATATGATGCAACGATCACTCAATTATGCGTGGTATGTAAAATAAAAGGTAAGGTCACTGATTTATGGGAACCACGATGGCAATGGGACATGGAAGGGCTTTTGTGTAAAAAATGTTTTGACGATAAGGAATCTAATTTTAAGACTGAAAAAGATTTTTGTAGTATTTGTGGATGTAAACTAAAGGCATTCAATAGATTCCATCCAAAAAGCAAATGGAAGTTAAAGGGGCTTTTATGTAAAAACTGCTGGGACACGCAAAAAGTACAGCAAAAAGAAAATGAATCTAAATAGCTTTTACTGTTTTGACTATAGGTGGGCGTAATTTAGAGAATACTCTAAAGCCACAAATACATTTTATTTCTGGTAATCTGCTTAACTCAATATTAGATACTTCAGTGCCGCATCGTAAACAAGAATATTTAACATCAAATTTTTCCTCATTGGCTTCTGGCGTAGTAACTTCGCTGTCAGCTTCAGGGGTTGTTTCGTCAGACATGATTGTATAAAAAAATACCAGAATAAAATCCTAACTATGTAAGTGATAATTCGATGTAAACATAATCAGGAATTTTCAATCGCATTAATTGTCGTATAGCCTTATCGTCTGCATTAATATCTATTATTCTTCTATGCATTTTTAACTCCCATTTTTCATATGTTTCTGTTCCACTACCACATGGGGATTTTCTTGTACTAATGTTCAATCGTTTCACAGGAAGTGGTGTTGGTCCCTTAACTTTTACACCACTTTTTTTACCTATTTCTAAAATTTCATCACAAACATTACCCAATTTAAGCAAGTTTGTACTAGTTAATTTTACACGAGCTGGCTGAACCATTCTAAAACTCGCTATGGTTTGTGCTCTTCTGTAATATCTTTAACGACACCAGCAGCAATTGTAGCACCCATATCTCGCAATGCAAATCTTCCCATTTCAGGAAATTCTTTGAATGTTTCAATACATGTTGGTCTAACTGGTTTAATTCTAACAATAGCAGAATCACCAACCTTAAGGAATTTAGGATTTTCTTCCGCTGTTCCACCAGTAGCAGGATCTATTTTAGATTCAAACGCAGTAATTGTTGCAGCCACTTGTGCAGTATGACAATGCATTACTGGTGTATAACCAGGTGCAATTGCTGTTGGATGGTGAATGACAATTATTTGTGCTCTGAATTCTTTTGCAATCATTGGTGGGTTTGCAGGATCACCAAGAACATCTCCACGTTTGATATCCTTCTTTTCAATTCCTCTTAAGTTAAAACCAATATTATCTCCTGCTTGAGCAGATGGCATTTCTGTATGATGAGTTTCTATAGATTTTATTTCACCACTTGCACCTGCAGGCATAACTACAATTTTGTCACCAGCTTTCATTACACCAGTTTCAACACGTCCTACAGGAACAGTCCCTACACCAGTAATTGAATAAACATCTTGGATAGGAAGACGTAATGGTTTTCCTGTAGGTTTGTCAGGAACAGTAAATTTATCAAATGATTCTAATAGTGTGTCACCTTTCCACCACGCCATGTTTTCTGATTTTTTCACAAGATTATCTCCCTTCCAGCCTGAAACTGGAATGAATGGAACTGTTTCAGGTTTGTAACCACATTGTTTTACTAACTCTGTACCTTTTTGTACAACTGCATTATACGCTTCCTCCTTGTAATCTGCTGCATCCATTTTATTTACAGCAACTATAATCTGACCAACACCTAATGTTTTCAGTAAAAATGCATGTTCTCTAGCTTGACCACCGGGTGCTATAGCAGTATCTGTTTCTCCTTCTTTTGCTGAAAGAACCAAAACAGCACAATCTGCTTCAGATGCACCAGTAATCATGTTTTTTACAAAGTCTCTATGACCTGGAGCGTCAATTAATGTGAAAAAGTATTTTGGTGTTTCAAATTTCTGAAATGCAAGATCGATCGTAATTCCTCTTGCTCTTTCATCCTTAATGTTATCCATAACCCAAGCATACTTGAATGTGTCACCTTTTCCAGTTTCCTCAGATTCTTTGGCATGTGCAGCAATTGTTCTTTCATCAACTA
>CAZDAA010000056.1:2480-5017 GCA_964503555.1 uncultured Candidatus Nitrosopelagicus sp. | reverse complement strand
GTCCATTGTTGACGTTTTTCATCCCAACTTTTATCGATATCAAATTTAATTCCCAGTGATGATGCCAGCATTTGTGCAGCTATATCTTCTGCATAATCTCCAGCCTTTGATTCACTTTGTCCATAGGCATCGTATTCAGAAAGGTAACCATATTTTGATCTATCTTTTGGCTGCGCAACTCCTACAGATGCAGAAATTAGTCTATGAGGTTCGTTTGTTTGTGTCCTCGAATAAATTGTAAACAAGATTTGGCCAGGTTTGATTAGTTTCAGACCCTCTTTTCGAGGTATTAATTTTGCACGTGGTGGAAAAATACTAGAGATTAATACTATGTTTGTTCCAGAAATTCCAGCGTTTCTTAATGCAAACTCAAAACTTGTTAACTTATCATCAGCAACACCAACACCCTTGGTAAGAAATAATTTTTTGGCAACTAGATTAAGCATTAATTATTTGTAATTTTCAGCTATATTAAGAACTTTTATCTAAATTGTATTTTACTTTCTTTTTCTACTATCGCGTACTTTGGGTTTTTGAGTCATTAAAAGATACGCCATAAATCCACCCAAGCATAAGTTAACAACTCCAAGCAATGTGATATAAAGCCCTTGACCAGGACCTGCCACTACTAGCCCTATAAAGATTCCAAAAGCAGCTGCCACAAAAAACATGATGGTGAGTACCTTTAGTTTTTTTGGTGGAATATACTTCAACTGCATAGAGATTTTTCAGATCTGATGATTATTAAAGTAATACCATGTTATAGCGCTTTAAGAACATTTTAAATTATCTTAATTATCCTGATACATCATGCCAATGTAGCTCAGCCTGGCTAGAGCAGCTGATTTGTAATCAGCAGGTCGCGAGTTCAAATCTCGTCATTGGCTTAATCAAAATTTACAATGGCGTACGGATAAACGTCGACAAGGGTTTATTATACCGATTTAAAAAATTCCAATATTAGAAAATAATAGCGGATTAGGCAATGGCGTTCTCCGTTATTGCTAAAAAATAAAATGACAAAATTCGCAAAATTAGGACTAGAAAAATCACTATTGAGTGTGCTTGATGATATTGGGTTCGATACACCATTCCCGATACAAGAACGCGCAATTCCTGTTTTATTGGAAGGTGATGATGTTATTGGTCAAGCACATACTGGCACTGGTAAAACTGCTGCATATTCACTTCCTATGTTACAATTGGTAACTCCAAAAGCAGGAATACAGGGTGTTATTATGGCACCAACTAGGGAACTGGCAATACAAATAACAGGTGAAATTAAACGATTTGCTAAAAACATAGGGATCAAAACTGCAACAATTTATGGAGGACAAGGTATGGGAATACAGTTTGATGCATTAAGAAAAAAACCGGAAATATTAGTTGCTACTCCAGGTAGACTGATTGATCATTTGAAAAGAGGAACTATAAAATTCAATAACATAAAACATGTTGTTCTAGATGAAGCTGATGTAATGCTAGATATGGGTTTTGTTGATGATATCGAGTTTATTTTAGATCTAACACCAGAAGAAAAAACTGTATCGTTATGGTCTGCTACTATGCCACCTGAAATCATGCGGTTGGCTGAAACTAACATGATTTCTCCAAAAAGAATTCTCGTTGATTCAGATGATCTTAGTGGTGCCGGAATTGATCAATCATTTTTGGTACTAAAAGATAAAGAAAAAATGAAATTCTTGCTTGATTTTATTGATGGTAATATTGGGCAATGTATTGTATTTTGTTCAACAAAAATGAGGACTAGAACAGTGGCGAGGGAATTGTACAAGGCACGTGAAAGTGTAGTAACAATTGAGGGTGATATGTCTCAACATAAACGGGAAGACTCTATGCAGAGATTTAGAAGATCTAAAGCTGACATTCTAGTTGCTACAGATGTGGCATCTAGGGGAATTGATATTCCTGCAGTAGCACTTGTGGTAAATTATGATATTCCTAATCAAGATATGGTATATTTCCATAGAATAGGAAGAACAGCTCGTGCTGGTGCAAAAGGTAGAGCAATAACTTTAGTTTCTTATTCTTCAGTTGCTGAATGGGAAGCAATCAAAAAACAAACAAAAGTAAAGATGACAGATTTGAATGAAAAGCTTGGAATAAAGATTAGCATTCCGGATCCATTAAAAAGAAGATCAATGCCACGGCAGAATTTCCGTCAATTTAGAAAACCTATGAGACAATTTACGAGAAGACGACAGCCTTCACGTGATCAATATGAAAAAAGAACAAAGAAAACAGAATATGTTAAACGACATAATTTCAGTCAAAAAAGACGTTGGTAATAAAGAAGATTTAAAGCCAAGTTGACATAATAAATTAAGTTAATAGAATATGCATAAAGGATTTGTCCTACTGAATTGTGATTTAGGTGCTGAAGAATACATTATTGAAGAGTTAAAGCATATACCACAAGTTGCTCATGCGTATGTTACATTTGGAGCATATGACGTAATTGTGGAGATTGATGCAGATTCACAAGAAACTTTTGATGAAACGGTTGCTTTGAAGAT
>CAZDAA010000056.1:0-2380 GCA_964503555.1 uncultured Candidatus Nitrosopelagicus sp. | reverse complement strand
TGTTAGTACAATGACACTTAATGTGGTTAATTCCTAATGATTATATGCCATAACTTGACGCTTATTCTAATTGGAAAAAATTGAGTATGTAGGAACTGTATTTGTACTAGACCATAAATATCCAGAACAATTAGTTGATCACAGCCTTAAAAAATTGCTGCAACTGGGAATTAAAAAAGACGATATTAAAGTAACAGATTCTCCAGAAAACCCTAAAGTTGGAAGTATAGTTGTTGAAATATTTCCTTATCATTTAGATATTTCACGTGTCAGAACAATTAGAAATGATTCTTTCATTAGTGGTACATTAATGACATTAGAACTGTCTACAGATGCAGAAGGGAATTATATAGATTAATCTTGAAAAAAAGAAGAAGGAAAAAGAAAGGCTCTTTGATGTATGTTGCAGTTATTGCTGGAATTGTTATAATTGCTTTCAGTATGTTCATTGCATATTCAAATGAGCAGGGAACTGTCAGAGGTCAAATATTTGGGGAAGAATTACAAATAATCCAAGAAGATTTAAAAAAACTAACTCATACGTTTGACTCAAAAGTATCCATGTTCAAAGATGGTAGTCTGACTAAGGGAGAATTCTTGGAACTAACTAGAAACCATATAAAAGAAATGGAGGAACTTATTCTTCAATATGACACACTATCGGTACCAAAGTCTTTTGTATCGTCTGTCAAGCTCTTCAAATTATCATCTGAATCTCAATTAGAAAGCGACAGACAAATGATTGAATGGGTTGATACTGGTGATGATGCAAAGCGAGTAAGATCTGACTCACTATTGCAAGATTCATTTGAATATGAGATGGCTGCTTTGGCTAAATACAAATCCGCTCAAGGTCAATTAAACCCATAACTTCATTAATTATATCAAGGAACAAAATATGTTGAAGATATTAGCCGTATTTCTTGTTTTATTGATATTTGTAATACCAGGAGTATGGGCTGAAGTTTACATCGAAAATGACTATCAATACGTTAGTAATGATAATACAATTCATATCGTTGGTGAAATAATTAATGATTCAAACACTCCGTTGAATCAAGTTACGATATCTGCAATTATTTATTCAGGAGAAAATGTTATTCATGAAGCAAATACTGACACATTAACAAATTTGATTATGCCTGGGATGAAAGCAGTATTTGATTTGCAAATAACTGAAAATATAGGTACAGTGAATAATTATCTTTTGGATGTTGATTACAAAGTTGCGTATCCAAAAAACCAAGTAATTGAAATTACATCATCAGAAATGAAATATGGACCGTCACAAAATCTGATAATACAAGGAACTGTTGCAAATCACGGTGATGCTACTGCTAACATGATAAATGTAATTGCTACATTGTATGATAAAGATGGAAACATTGTTGGTGTATCAAAAACTAGTACAGAACCAGATTATCTTAGATCCAATGATGAATCAGTATTTGTTATCGCTATTCTGGATGGATCAGAATCACATGAAATTGTTAATTATTCACTTACTGCTGAATCAGAAGAATATACAGCAGTGCCAGAATTTCCTTTTACATCTGGTGCACTCCTAATGGTATCACTATCAGCATATATCGTTCTAACTAAAACTCCATTTCAAAGAACAATTAATTATTATAAATCACACATATTTCATAACAAATGGTAATTTCAAAAGAAAATCAAGAATTTTTAGAAGGATTAATTGATTATTACGTGAAGGAAGCAAAATCATATAGAGAAATAGCGCAAGAGTTTAGTTCAGAAATTGATTCAGTATTAGATATTGCTTTTGGTATCATAATCGGTTGTATTTATTCAAGTTTTCTTCAAGCATATTCAAATCAAAAACAAATTCCAGATATGGAAGATATTCAAGAGTTCAATGAGATGATAACAAAAAATACAAAAATCATAAAAAAATCTATTATGAACGAAAATGTATAACTAAATTAGAATAAAGAATTAGTTAGAGATAAATTCCAACATGTTTTAGTTATCTTATTGGCTGATATCATAGGATACAAAATACAACAAATAATAGATAATGGTCCATATGTACAAATTACATTAACGGAAGATGTTCAGTTAGAACCTGTTTCACAAAAACAACTCGTTATGGAATCTGTTTCAAAAAAACTTGATCAAGAAACTAAGCAGCAAATAATGCCATTACTTGAAGCAATATTACAATCACAACCAACAATCAAAATAAAAAACTACCAACACACATCAATTGCTATAACAATGCCTAAAAATAGATATGATAAGATGGGTAGGCCACAAGTTGGAGAAAAATTACAAGTGGATTTAAAAAAGATTTAGAGTTCTTTTTCTATCTCAGATAAATCAGATAATGGTAATGAACAACTAAAATTTTTACATA
>CAZDAA010000055.1:0-5064 GCA_964503555.1 uncultured Candidatus Nitrosopelagicus sp. | reverse complement strand
ACTGCTGATAACATAAAATCAGATCTTACTAGAACACATGTTGTTGATTCTTTATCAAAAGTGGTACAACGATTAAAATTATATAAAAAAACTCCTGAAAGAGGCTTAGCAGTATTCTGTGGTGCATTGCCAAGAGAAGAAGGTGGACCTCCAGGCAGTGAAGTGGTAAAAGCATTTGAGATTGATCCTCCAAAAGATATGCAAACTTTCCTATACAGATGTGATGATCACTTCCATGTTGATATACTAAAAAATATGTTAAAAGATGAAAATATGATTGGATTCTTAGCGGTTGATGCTAAGGATGCTGGATGGGGACTTTTACATGGTGATAAAATTGAGGTTTTAAAGGAAACAAGTTCTGGAGTTGCCGGAAAACATAGACAGGGAGGACAATCCGCAAAAAGATTCCAAAAATTAAGGGAAATGGAATTAACATATTATTTTAATAGATTAGCAACTATAACTAGAGAGTATTTTATTGATATTTATCCAATCAAAGGATTAGTAATCTCTGGACCTGGTCCAACAAAAGAAGAATTCATCAACAATAATTATCTTGAATATAGATTACAAAATATGATTATTGCAACAATTGATGCATCCTATTCTGGTTCAGAAGGAATACGTGAAGCATTTGCAAAATCTTCTGACATTCTTTCTAATTTCAGGATGGTTGAAGAAAAACAAATTGTTGAAAAATTATTTAATGAAATAAATAATAATACTGGTCTTGGTATATATGGACTCGATGATATAATAAATCACCTAAAAAATAATATTGTAAATAAAATCATAATTACGGATAATACTGAACTTTATAGAATTGAATCAAAGTGTAAAAGATGTGAACATATTCAAGAAAAAATTATTGAACGCATAAAAGTTATTTCAGCTAAAACAGAATTACAAAATTTACCATGCCCATCATGTCAGTCAACTGACACTAATGTATTTGATCAGGATATAATTGATTATATTGCTATACTTGCATTAAAAACTGGAACGTCTGTGGAAGTAATTTCAGGAGTTTCTGAACATGGTACTATGCTTGCAAGTATTGGTAAGATTGGTGCAATTTTACGCTACAATCCCAATTATTCCAGTTAAAAATTATTTCATACAGGCTCGTATTTTTTTAGCCAATCCATCTAATTCATCTTCATTTAAAATTTTTCTTTTTGTCCATTCGGTACCAGTTGAATTATACCTTGGTATTATGTGAACATGAACATGTGGTATAATTTGTTTTGCAGCCCTACCATTATTCTGTGCTATACTAAATCCATCAGCATTCGTTGCCTTAATTATAGCATTAGCAATTTTTGGAATTTTTGAAAATAATTCTGAAACCTCATCAACACTCATATCTGTCAATTTTTCATATGGTTTTTTTGGAATTACCAATGAATGACCAATATCAATTGGATACTTATCCAAAATAGCTAATTTGTCTTCATCTTGATAAATTTCATGGTACGACCCATTTCCTCGTATCATATCACAAAAAATACAAGATGACATACAACTATCTATAAAATTCCATTAATATATTAGCACCAATACAATAATCCAATGATATTTCGTATTGAAACAATTATTGGAGACAGACACGAATCTCCAGATTCATTAACAAATGAACAGGTTCATCAATGGTTAGGAAGAATTCAGAAGAATGATATTTTGAAAGTGGAAACTGAAGATGATTATTGGGAGGATATACCGGATGATCTTTTTGAGTTATTAAAAACCAATATTGATGCTGGAAAATATGACTATACAATGGATAAAGGACACTTGTGGCTTAATGTTGATATTCCAATTGAATAAAAAACTAAATTGAAAGTGTAATATTATAATTTCACATATTATATAGGGCTATGATAAATTTCTGAAACATTGGGTAAAAAAACAAGAGAGCGTAGACGTGAAAGACGTGAAGATTTTGCCTCCAAACGTACACATCAAAAACGTAAATCTAATCTTCTTGCAGCTGGTATTCTTGGAATAATTGCAGTTATCGTAGGATTTTCAATTTATACATTTATCGATATGGATACTAGTGGACCCGGTGTACCTGAAGGTGCTGGAAAATTAGGTGATGAACATGAACATGCATCACTACTTGTAAGAATTTTTGGCGATCAATTTGATTTTTCTACTAGTACATATCAAATCAAAAACAGTTGGATTCATTTTGAAGAAAGTGATGGTACCACAATCCATAGACATTCATCTGGAGTTTCACTTGAATATTTATTTGATAGTCTAAACATTACTGTTGGTAAAGTATCCATTGATGGAATTCTCAAAGACTGCTTTGCATTTCCAGAATCAGATGGAAGAAAGTTTTGTACAAATGAAGATTATTCATTAAAATTCTACATTAACCATCAAGCTGTTAGTGAAATTAAAGATTATGTTATTGAAGATGGTGATAGAATTTTAATTTCATATGGTAACGAAGGAGAAGAACAAATCAACGAACAATTAATGCAGTTGGACTCACAAATCATAAATGACTAGTATCATTCTTGATCAATTTTTTCATGAATAGCTGGAAGATAACTTCTAATAATTTCTAAAACATCAATTCTAACAAGATCATCCATATCAGCGTTAAATCTACTACGAAAGAATTCACGATATCTTTGCTCTAAAACTGCTATAACACTTCCTTCAAAAAAATTCTCATCGTTATCTGGGTTAAAAACAATTTTTCTGATATTATGGTCATCTATGAACTTGTAATAATCAAATAACTCATCAAAATTATGAAGGTCCTCTCTAACATCAGAAATGAAGCCTTGAAGTTCTTTTGAATCCATAGATATTTTTTAATTATTACTAGTTTATCAAATTTTTATTTTAGAATTTAAATTATAGTAACTTCACTTTATTGTGTTAAAAATGGAAATATCTAGTAGAAATGTGGTAGAAGGAACAGCAAGATCCCCTCATCGAGCTATGTACAAGGCTATGGGCTTGACCGATGCTGATATTGCAAAATCCTTCATTGGAGTTTGCCATACAGGAAATGAAGCAACACCATGTAATATTCACTTACCTGGACTTGCACAAAAGGCTAAAGATGGAGTAAGTGAAGCTGGTGCAACTCCTAGAGAATTTAGTACAATTGCTGTGAGTGATGGAATAGCAATGGGACATGAAGGCATGAAATCATCATTAGTTAGTAGAGAGGTTATTGCTGATTCTATTGAATTGATGGTGAGAGCTCATCAATATGATGCACTAGTTGGAATTGCTGGATGTGACAAAAGTTTACCGGGTACTATGATGGCAATGGCAAGATTAAACATTCCTTCTGTTTTTGTTTATGGTGGCACAATAATGCCTGGTATACTTGATGAAAGAGAGTTAACGGTTGTTGATGTATATGAAGCAGTAGGACAATACGATGCTGGAAAAATTTCGATAGAAGAATTAAAAAAGATAGAAGATAATGCGTGTCCTAATGCTGGTTCATGTGGTGGAATGTTTACAGCCAATACAATGGCATCAATATCTGAGATGATTGGTCTTGCATTACCTGGTAGTGCAAGTCCACCAGCTGAAAATGATAGAAGAGAGAAAATAGTATATGATACAGGTAAAGCATGTGTTAATTTATTAGAAATTGGTATAAAGCCAAGTGATATTTTAACATTTGAAGCATTTGAAAATGCAATTACTATGTTGAATGCGGTGGGAGGATCAACAAATGGTATTTTACATTTACTAGCATTATCTAATGAAGCTGGAATAAAACTCACATATGATGATTTTGAAAGAATTAGAAAAAAAACACCTCATATCGCTGATATGAAACCAGGTGGTAATTATGTAATGAATAGTTTAGATAAAATTGGTGGTATTCCATTTATTATGAAAAAGCTTGATGATAAATCCCTCATTCATTCCAATGCGTTAACTGTCACTGGGAAATCAATTAAAGAAAATCTTGCCAAAATAATAATTCCAGAACAATCAGATCAACAAGTTGTTAAATCAGTTGAAACCCCGATACATGATGTTGGAACAGCAGTAATTCTCAAGGGTAGTTTAGCACCTGATGGTGCAGTAATTAAAACTGCAGGTGTTGACATGACTAAATTTATTGGAACCGCTAAAGTTTTTGATACGGAAGAAGTTGCATTTGATTCAATATCAAAAGGTGAGATTGAAGAAGGTGATGTTGTTGTTATTAGATATGAAGGTCCAAAAGGTGGTCCAGGTATGAGAGAAATGCTTGCAACCACAGCTGCTATAGTTGGCCAAGGTCTTGGAAAAAAAGTTGCAATGGTAACAGATGGTAGATTTTCTGGAGGAACACGAGGATTCATGGTTGGTCATGTGGCACCTGAAGCATTTGTTGGCGGACCAATCGCTTTTGTCAAAAATGGTGATAAAATCAGTATCAATACTGAGGATAATAGTATCAACCTTGAGGTTTCAAGCGATGAACTTGAAAATAGAAAGAGGGGATGGAGTGTGCCAAAACCAAAGTATGTATCAGGCGCATTAGCCAAATATGCACTTCTTGTTGGTTCTGCTGCAAATGGTGCAATAACTGATCCCAGAAACTTCTCAAAATGAAAGAATATCTTCAAAAAAAGAAGTTAAAATATGAAGATTAAATATTCTGACAACCCTTATGGTTCTCAAGTTTCCATTTACCTGTTAATCTATGGTATGATTGGCTCCAATCTAATCCAAGTGTACCACATTTATGGCATTTTTTCTTCATAATTTGCATTAGATCGTGTATTTATAAGTATACCGTACCATACGGTAATCTTTATATGATTTTTAGTATAAAAAATGATGATTATGATATTAAAAATAGAGATTTAATGATTGAAAATAGACTTTTTAGTACTAAAATTTGTATAATAAAAATCAGCATTTAAATACAGTTGAGTTTTGTTTATAGGAATGGGTGGACATATTTGGACACACGAGCACTCCTAGGATAATTTCTCTAGACTATTCTGGCACCCAATTTGAAATTTATAATAAAATATCCCGAAATTATGAATACTCATTCCTATTCGAATCCTTAAC
>CAZDAA010000054.1:0-5125 GCA_964503555.1 uncultured Candidatus Nitrosopelagicus sp. | reverse complement strand
TGGAAAATCTCCTCTTGAGGAGCTTGTTGGAGAAAAGATTACTCCTGACAACACTATATTTTATGTGTGTGGTTGGCAAGGAACTGTTGATGGTGTTTTAGATTTTGTACGACCAAAGGGATTTTTATTAGAAAAAGAAAAAGACAAAAAAGGAAACTTTTCGGTTAAATTCGAATCTTATGGATAAATAGCTAAAAAATAATACTGTTTACTTTAATTATCTTATAGGGACGTGGGTTAGCTTGGTATACTGCCAGCCTCGTGTGCTGGAGATCATGGGTTCAAATCTCACCGCCCCTTCAAAAATCAATCATTGAAATATGACCAGTACTAAGTATACACATTGAGTATTGCAATATATCTTGCACATTTGAATCCAGTTACAAACGCTCATGTGGAAATTATTGAAGAGTTAAAACAAGAAAATAAAGTAGTTGTAATGCCTGTACGTTTTTTAAAAGAAAAACAGGAAATTAATAGCAAAAGTTTTCCATTTAATTTTGAAATAAGAAAAAAAATGATTGAATCTGTATTTGATAACTCTGTAAATGTTTCATCAAACTATACTTTTCATGCTCCTTTCAAGAAATATTTTCCACCAATAATTTCTCCAAAATCATGGTCATTAAAAAAACAAATTTTACAAGGAATTGAAAGTGATTATTTTACATATACAGGAGATAAAGCTGAGGGTCTTATGCTGAAACTATACAGATTAAATCCAAAGGTTGGAATTAGAAAATCCATCTCTGCAAAAGATGTAAAAAATCAGATATACGCAGCAGTTCAAAATAATAATATGGAATGGAAAAAATCTGTTCCTGAGGGCGTTGCTCGAATAATTAGTGAAAATTGGGATATAATCAAAAAATTTGCTTCCGGAGAAGATATGACTACTAGAATAGCAGGCATGAAATTTCCAAAAGAGGGTTACAATTCAAAATAGATTAATTATAGATTATTTTTCAAATTTTTGTGAAATTTTTGTTTTCTAAGTATGTGTGGTTTGATGGTAAGTTTGTACTTACAAATAAAGCTAAAGTTCCGGTGACAACACATGCGATACATTATGGAACATCAATATTTGAAGGAATTAGAGCTTATTGGAATTCAGAAAATTTACATATTTTTAGATTAAAAGAACATGTTAAACGGTTCAGAAATTCAGGAAAATTTTATGATATCACACTAAATTTTTCAGATAAACAAATTGAAAATGCAATAATAAATTTGTGTAAAAAAAATAAAATAAAAAAATCGTGTTACATTAGACCATTTTATTTTGTTGGCGATTATGGAATTAATTTGTATGTTACAAAAAAAGCACCTACACATGTATCTATATTTAGTTTTCATTTTGGTGATTTATTTAACAAGAAAGGTATCACTGCAACTATATCAAAGTGGAGAAAATTTAGTGATATGTCAACTCCTACACAGGCAAAGATGGGAGGAAATTATCTAAATTCTATTTTAGCAACACAAGATGCTAAACAAAAAGGGTTTGATGAAGCAATTCTTTTAGATCAACATGGAAATGTAAGTGAAGCTCCTGGTGAAAACATATTTCTAGTAAAAAATAATCAAGTGATTACTCCACCACTAAGTTCCTCAGCACTTGATGGAATTACACGAAAATCAATTATTACCATATTGAAGGATATGAATATCAAAATAGTAATAAGAAAAATTAGAAAAAATGAATTAAATTTAGCTGATGAGGTTTTTCTTTCTGGTACTGCTGCAGAAATTACTCCAGTTATCAAAATAAATAAGAGAAAAATTGGCGCTGGAAAAGTTGGAAATATTACTAAATTGTTAATGACTACTTATTCAAACATCGTAATGAATAAAAACAAAAAATATTCTAAATGGTTAACTAGGGTGTATTGAGTGAAGATTGTTCAAATAGGTACTGGCGGTTGGGGTAAGAATCATTGCAGAGTTCTTTCCGAACTTGGTGTTCTTTCTGCAGTTTGTGATAAAGACTCAAACCTTGCTGAAGAATTTGGAAAAAAATATTCTGTCAATTTTTATAATTCACTTGAAACATTATTAGAAACGGAAGAATTTGATGCAGCGTTTATCTGTACACCAACAATCACACATGCAGATATAGCTACAAAACTAATCGAGAATAAAAAACATGTTTTTGTCGAAAAACCCCTCACGTATTTATCCGAAGATGGTCAAAAACTTGTAGATATTGCTAATAAAAATAATGTAGTTCTAACATGTGGTTATATTGAAAGATTCAACCCTGCTGTTTCTACTGTAAAAGATTTTCTTACCTCAAAAAAATATGGTGATTTAATTAGGCTTGAATTTTACCGAGAACATAGAATGCCACAACATATCAAAGATGTTGGCATCATTTATGATACTGCGGTTCATGATATTGATACAGCTATGTGGTTATTCGGTAAAACACCAGAAGTTGTTTTTGCTATAGCTGGTAAAATTAATCATGAGCATGAAGATTTTGCTACAATAATACTTGGTTTCAAAGACAACAAAACTGCTACTATATCTTCTAATTGGATAACTCCAACACGTGTAAGAAATTTTAACGCTGTTTGTACTGATGGAAGAATATTTTCTGATTTCATTACTCAAGAAATTAGAATCGAGACAGATCACGGTACTGAAAATCCAAAAAATGAAAAAACAGAGCCATTATTAGGAGAGATAAAAAATTTTCTGGGTGCAATAGAAAATAAAAATGATACTAAAGTTAAGGCAGAACAGGCTGTTAATGTTACAAAAATCGCCGAAGCTGCATTATTATCTAGTCAAAAAGGAATACCAATTTATCTTGATATAAAATGAACAGAGAAATATTAGAAATACTTGCATGTCCTATAGACAAATTTCATCCACTAGATCTTTTTGAATGTAAAACTGAAATTGAAAAAATAGTAGAGGGAGTATTATATTGTAAAAAATGTTCAAGGTTTTTCCCTATAATAGATGAAATTCCAATTATGTTACCAGATGATTTGAGAGATAAAAAACGTGATCTTGAGTTTCTACAAACACACGTTGAGCAGTTACCGCAAAAAATAGTTAAGGAAGCATTACCATGGCACTTGTGAGGAATTTTGGTTTCTAATTATATTTCTGACAAAGCTAAGATTGGGAAAAATGTCAAGATCTGGCATTTTGCTTATGTTGGAGATAATGTTGAGATTGGAAATGATGTCAAGATTGGCTCCTTAGCACATGTTGATTATAATGTGAAAGTTGGAGATAATACACTCATTGAGGGATTAGTATACATTCCACCGCTCACTAAAATTGGAAAAAATGTCTTCATTGGACCAAGTGCCACATTAACAAATGATCCATATCCTCCTAGTGAAAAATTAATCGGTATAACAATTGAGGATAATGCAATCATTGGTGGTAATGCAGTCATAAAAGCTGGTGTTACTATTGGTAAAAATAGTGTAGTTGCAATGGGAGCAGTAGTTACCAATGACGTTCCTCCTGATACAGTAGTTATTGGTGTACCTGCAAAGGCAAAATACTCACGACAAGAATATGATAAAAAACAGAGTGAGTGGAAAAATACTTGAAGTGTTAATCTAAGATTTTAGTTGTGACCTAAATATCCAATTCTTAATTTTTGTAAGTATCAAAACCCAGATAAATATCAAAAATAGGGCAAGAGATATTTTTACAACAGAAGTTATTTTTGGATCAATATCTACAGGAAATGAAATTGGACCAATGAATATTACCATTAAACCACCACCTACCAAAATTAAAATCCACATAGAAAATATGAATGCATAAATTTTTACTGATATCAAATTTTTACCTCCATAAAAAATGCCGTTATCACAGCTAAAATTCCACAAAATATGGACAATTTAAAAATTTCAGTACCAATTTGTTTTTCTGATAATGGTAGTTTTGCAACAATTAGTCTCACAAGAGTAATTGGTGCAGTTTTATCATCCGTAGTTTTTATTTTAAAATCTTCAGTACGTGAAGTTGGATTTTTAATTTCCCTATGCTCAACAATTTTTTTAACACTAGTAAGAAACAGGAAAGAATTGATTACTGCTGGTAAAATTGCAATTGCAGAAATTACTTCTACATGACCTACTATGGCAATTACACCATATGTTGAACCTAACACTAATGCACCTGAATCTCCAGGAAATATTCTACTTGGAAATTTATGATATTTATAAAATCCAAGAGAAGCAAAAGCCAAACATAAACTTGCTATTCCAATTTCATAATTTTGCATAATAAATAATGAAATTGCTAATGCAAAACTTGCGATTGTAACAACACCACTAGCTACACCGTTAAGAACATCAATGGAGTTAATTGTATTTCCAGTAATAGGAATCATAAAAACTACTAACGCCAAATATAACGATGGTATTTGAACTGAACCAAATAATGGAAAACTTAAGTTTGAATCATAAGCTCCCAACAAAAGTATTGGGGCTGCACAAAATGCTAATGCTAGAGGCTTAAACCAACCTCCCATTACTTTTCTATCATCTACTAATCCTACACAAAATCCCAAAACAGATACAATGATCACGGCCAAAATCTCTGAAATCGGGAAAAAGAGATACAAGGCAATTTCTGCTGCAACTAGTCCAATAACTATAGGAATACCTCCAGGTCTTGGAATCATAACATTGCCTTTTTTGTTTACGTCCTTTACAGTCAGATTTCTGCTTGTTAATGCTTTAATGAAAATTGGGGTTAAGGCGTATACTGAAAAAAAAGCAATTGATGAGACGATTATGGCTATGATTATTTGTTCTTGCAATTATCTTACCTTTTCTATCTGTGACTTGATACTTTTTGCAATAATCATGCCAATTTTATCTATTGCTGCTAATTTATCAAGGGAAATATTTCTCAAAGATTGACGATCTATTAGTTTTTCATGATACAAAATTTTTGCACGTACACGCCCCACATTTTTGATTTCTACTAATTCAAGGTATTTTTCTGGAACTCCGTATCGAATTCGCTTTCTAATAATATCTAATTCGTCAACAAGAATTTGATTTTTCCAATATCTGGCAATTTCTCTAAAAGCATATACTAATTGCATTGAATTTTGCTGTATATAGTAAATATCACCTGG
>CAZDAA010000053.1:0-5201 GCA_964503555.1 uncultured Candidatus Nitrosopelagicus sp. | reverse complement strand
TTAGCCGTAAATAATCGATTTTTCAGTGCCATGGAAATAGGTAACTAACGCCAGTGTATACTAATGCTACAGTGATCGCCATAGCAACAAACCAACCCTTTCCATTATTCATATCAAACACACTTTGCTAGCGAATTATAAACTTAAAGACAAGTTTTTGTGCAAAAACCATCAGTAAAGGTTAAGATTATTATCACAAATCAACAGATGATTATTGTGGCCCTCGTAGTACAGTGGTTAGTATAGGGGATTGTGGATCCCCGGACAGGAGTTCGATTCCCCTCGAGGGCCTTTTTTCTTAAAATATACCGAATTTACTGGATTCCATCTCTTCTTTGATGGCAAATTTAACATGGATATTTTTCTGTTTAGTTTTTTGTGTAAGCCATGTCAAAAATTTTTTTTCTAATCCTTTTCCTTTCAATTTGTAAAAATCATCTCCCATTTGATCAGACAGTTTTTGGATCAGGTTCAGGCTTACTGATACGACATAAAAATGCCAACCGAAAGCAAATTCCGAGTCTGTCATACGGAATTCATTTTCTCCATGAACCATCTCTTCCAGCATTGTGAGTATAGTTGTAATCTCCTTACTGGATTCATCATAATTTGTAGCAGATACGTTAATGTTTAATCGTTCTTCCATAATCAGACTATATTAAATCAAAATAAAAGGTTGATGTTATTTTAACAAATGTTCAACTTCAATGTTAAAGAATGTCTTCAGGATTCCCATGTAATTCTTAATTGGAATAGGTATTTCATTTCCACATGCAATTCCAAGATTTTTTGCATTAATCCAAATCACTAGTGATTGTAAGATAGTCAGAAATCTATTATTTTCTATATCAGATGAACTAATTGCCTTGGTATATCTTTCGGCATATTCCCATGCGTTGACAAAGTCAATACATTTTGCATCAAAAATTTCTAATAATTGTTCTTTAAGATTTGCCGTTTTGAAAGGAACCTGGTTTACAATATACGGAAAATCCACTTTGGATGGAAGGCATTGAGGAAGTGGTCCCCAAATTGTAATTATTCTACAACCATCTGGAAGCCGCTCAAATTTTTCCATCATATTTTCAATTAAATCATTATCAGTAAACCAGAATAGTATAACTGTAGCGTCATCCATTTTTGCAGTTAAAACATCTTCGCAAAAAAATTCCCATCCATCCAATTTTATTTTTTTACCATAGTCATTAGCCTGTTGAATTTTTTTTGTATCATTATCTATTCCGACTGCTTTTTTCACATTAAACTCATTTCTAGCTATAAAAATCCCTTTTCCATCACCACATCCTAAATGATAAAAAATATCATTTTCATCTAATTCTAAAAACTCGAATATCTTCCTAAAAGAGTCGTCAGGAAGTTGAACGTCATCTCCAGAAATTATATTACCAGGTAAAGATTTTATGTATTCTTCTATCTTCATCAATAATTGTAAATATTTCAGAAATTTATTCTCTTATATTCTCCAATGTTGATACGGCTTGCCATAAAGAGGTCCTAATATAAGACGGTAGATTTGGGTCTTGGGTTATATCATCAAGTAAACTGATCGTATTGGCAGCACGAACAGATACAGAATATTCTTTAGATTCAAGTTCTGTAATCATATTGGTAATATTTTTTCGAATATTTCTTGGTGTTGAAGGATTTGTAGCTATCTGGTTTAGTGTTGAGATAGTATTGTTCACCAATTCCTGATTCTGTTCTTTAGAAACCATTGTTATTTTATTATTTTAACATCTTAATTTTAAGTCTACGTCTCTATCAAAATATTGTCTTCTTCAACAACTACATTGTATACTTCTAAATCATCGATTTTTGCTGGGAATTTTATTAATTTTCCATTTTTACAGTCAAATTGTGCACCATGCCAATCACAAATTATTGTTGAATCTTCAATTTTACCTTCTGAAAGACTAGCACCAGCATGAGTACATGTATCATTTATTGCAAAATAATCTCCGCCAATATTTGCAACGACTATATCTTTTCCATCAACAGATATCTTTTTCATTTGGCCAGTACTGATCTGAGTTGTTTTACACACAAAAATTTTTTCCATATTGTAATTTGGCTCAATTATTTTAAATCATTTCTAATCAACAAATTTGACAGTGTTTGTAATTTTACCAAGTTTTTCTATTTCCATTTCTATTTTATCCCCATCCTTCAGGAATGGAATGTCTGGATTATTCAAGGCAACACCTTCTGGTGTTCCAGTTGTAATTATGTCACCTTTTTCCAAAGTCATGACTCTACTTAATTTAGATATAATAGATGATATACTAATGAACATATTCTTTGTAGATGAATCTTGTCTGATTTGATCGTTTACTCTTGTCACTAATCTTAGATCCTGTGGATTTGGGATTTCAGACGCAGTAGTTATGTATGGACCACTTGGTGCAAAAGTATCAAATGATTTTCCACGCGTAAACTGTTTGTCTTGCATTTGAATATCTCTAGCAGAGACATCATTGAAAACCATATATCCAAAAATACAATCTTTTGCTTTATTTTCATCTACATTTTTGATTTTTTCACCAATTATAACAGCAAGCTCAATTTCATAATCTAATTGTTTGACAAAACTTGGACAGATTATATCAGATCCTGTTCCACATAATGATGTTCTTGGTTTGAAAAAGATTACAGGATCCTTTGGAGACATAACATTATTCTCCTTTGCATGATTTGGGTAGTTAAAAGTGAGGCAAATAATTTTTGATGGATTCGATAATGGTTCAATCAACTGAAAGTTTTCAAGCTTATCCTGAAATGATGAATCAGATATTTTATTTTCTATTTCATTATACCATCCATCAAAAAGGAAATCTCTGATGGAAAGGGGAAGAGGAACTCCTGTTTCATACGTTATACTTTGCCTTGTTGCGACTTTATCATTTTTTATTATACCGTAAGTCTCTTTACCATCTTTTAGTAATCGTGCAATTTTCATTTTAGATCATTTATGCGTAAAAATAGCCTGATTCATAGAATCCTTTCTACAATACCCGAACCTAATAAACTGGATTTCAGTCCCATCTTTCAATTCCAAATAATGGGGTTCTGTATAAACATCAACTGCCTCTAAACTTCCCTCATTAAATTTATCATTAATGAACAGTTGTTGTGGTATGAGAATCTTCAATTTGTGAGCATTTTTCTGACAAACCCATTGAATTTTCCTGAAACTTACGTCATGATTATCATTTGTAAACTCGGCAGTGATTTTTGAATTTATTGATGTGATTTTTACATTACCCAAACCCATTAAGCGTAATTCATCATTAACTTTCAGATCTTCAACATCTTCAGACGGTAACAAGATGTCACCTTCTACCGCAACTTCTCTAGTACCCATGTCATTAGATGGGTGATTAGGTAATTTCACGACAGAATGTGGTAGGTTACTTACTGTCAGTGTTTTAGGAGATTTTACCATGAATAATCTAATACTGCTTTCATCGACAATTTTTCGGTTAAACGCTTCAAGCGAATCAAATGGTGCTAAAGTATCAGCTTTTGTAAAACCTAGAGATAATGTGAATTTTCTAATCGCTTCAGGTGTTATTCCTTTTCGTTTAAGAGCTTCAAGTGTTGGTAATCTGGGGTCATCATACCATGAAACTTTTCCATCATCTATAAGCGGTTTTAAGATTCTTTTTGAAACTGGCATTCCTTTGAATTCAAGTCTTGAAAATTCCCCCATTTTTGGTTTTCTCATGTTTAATGCATCTAGTATTTCATAATACAATTCATTTCTCAACTCATATTCTTTACTTCTAAAGGCGTGAGTTATACCATCCAAACTGTCCTCGATTGCAACTGCAAAATCATAGCTTGGCCAAACTCTGTATTTTTTTTCCAACAGTGGATGCCTTGCATCTATTATTCTAAACAGTATAGGATCTCGCATCACAGTATTCTTAGATTCCATATTTCCTCGAAATCTAACAATTGCCTCACCAGGTTTGTATTTACTAAACATCTTATCCCATCCATCTTCATTTTGTTTAGGATCGCCTTCACTGCATTTACAAGATATCATCTCTTTCCTGTTTTTGCTTATTTCATCACGCTTGCACGTGCAAACATATGCAAGATTTTGATTGATAAGATCCTTACATTTATCATAAAATAATTCAATGTCATCAGAAGTGTTTTTTATTTTATCATATTTTATTCCAAGCCAATCTAGTCCAACCTTTATAGCTGCCCAGTATTCCATCCTCTCATTTTCTGGATTTGTGTCATCAAAGCGTAGTACATTCTTGCCACCGTACATTTTACTATATTCATCATTGATAATAGCCGCTTTAGCATGACCTATGTGTGGATAACCATTAGGTTCAGGAGGGAACCTAGTCACAACATTACCCTGTTCAGCATCCTCTAGAGGCGGCAAGCCTATTCTGTCCTCTTTGACTTTTTCTTTTACCTTCAAAATTTCAGGAAAATTATTCTCAATCTCTATTTTTTGCTGCTCTATTGGTATAGAATTGACTTCAGAAACAATCGAAGCAATTTCAGGCATAATGTCTTTAACTTTATTTTTTAGTTCAGGGAATAATCCTAAAATTTTGGACAAGACAATTTTGTCTTTTGTTCCGCCATTATGCTCAACAGCATTTTGTAAGGCAAATTTCCTGATCTCTTTTTTTAAATCATTATCCAAACTATAGACTCCTTTTTGTAACAAAATTCAGTAATCCAGTCATCTCATTTTTGGCTGAACCAGTATACGAAGAAATAGATTTTTCAGCTCGCTGTGCATATTTTAGTGCTATATCTCTCACTTCTTTTTCTACTCCTAATGAACGAATCACATTTACTGCCAAGTTAATTTGTTGTTTTGAGGCTCCAGAGTTTCCGAAAACTCGCATTATTTTTGTTCTATTCTGACCTCGTGCCTTTTTAATTGCTAGAATAATTGGAAGTGATTTTTTACCTTCTCGTATATCATTACCAACTGGTTTTTTTGTGATCTTACTGTCACCAATGATACCAATTAGATCGTCTGTAATTTGAAATGCAATTCCTAAATTCTTTCCAAACACTGACAAATTTTTTACATCTTTTTGTTTTCTTTTTGCACAAATTGCTCCCATAGCACATGAAACTTCAAAGAGTACTGCTGTTTTCTTTTCAATCATTTTGATGTATTCCTTTTCAGTTGGAAT
>CAZDAA010000052.1:0-5236 GCA_964503555.1 uncultured Candidatus Nitrosopelagicus sp. | reverse complement strand
GTAAGTCATGTTTCAAATGTTCTTGGAACAATAACTGATATTCAAAAAGTTATAAAAAAATGTAAAGATGCCGGTGCAAAAATTCTGGTTGATGGCGCACAGGCGGTGCCACATATGAAAGTAGACATTGGTAACCTAGGATGTGACTTCTATGCTTTTTCAGCACATAAGATGTTAGGTCCAACTGGTGTTGGTGTTCTATGGGCACGAAAGGAATTATTAGAAAATATGAAACCCTTTCAAGGTGGTGGTGATATGATAAGAGAAGTACACAAGCAAGAAACAACTTGGAATGATCTTCCATACAAGTTTGAGGCTGGAACTCCTAATGTTGCAGATGTTATTTGTTTTGCAGCTGCAATTGATTATCTTACAGAAATAGGAATGGATAATGTTAGAAATCATGAGATTGAGTTAACAGGGTATGCATTAGAAAAAATGTCAAAGGTTAATGGCTTAGTTATTTATGGTCCATGTGATACCAAAAAACAAGGTGGTGTAATCTCATTCAATTTCAAAGATGTTCATCCACATGATGTTGCGACTATAATTGATAAAAATGGTGTTGCAATTAGATCAGGTCATCACTGCGCACAAGTACTTATGGAGAAATTAGATGTTGCAGCAACCAATCGTGCAAGCTTTTACATTTATAATACAAAAGAAGAAGTTGACGTTCTCATAGATTCACTTGAACAGGTAGCTAAGGTGTTCAAATTATGAGTGGAGACCCAATTTACACAGAAATGATAATCGAGTATTCAAGAAATCCTTCAAATTTTGGTAAAATAGAAAATCCTCAAATACATAGGCATGACAGCAATCCTCTCTGTGGTGATAGCATTGATTTGTATGTTAACATTGATGGATCTAAGATTACTGAAGTAAAATTTGATGGTAAAGGCTGTGCTATATGCATGGCATGCACTTCTGTTTTAACTGAAATGATACAAGGGAAAAATCTAGATGAGGTAAAAAACTTTCAAAAGGATGAATTGCTATCAGAACTTGGTCTAGAACATCTAATCAAAACAAGTCCAGTACGAATCAAATGTGCATTACTTTCTTTGAAGGCACTAAAACATGGAATTTATTCTTATTTTGTTGAAAAAATGAATGATAAAGAGTCAGCTGGAAACCTAAAAGAAGAAGCTGCATCTCTTTACTAATATGGATAATATCCAAATAACAACTAGTATCAGGAAGATAATTTTTGAAAATTTTAATGATGATGATCTAAGATTCAATAATGATGAAATCTTTGAAATTTTAAAAAAGGATAAAATTATTGAACCATCTTTAACAATAGATGATATGGAAATCTATTTTAAAGAATTATGCGATAATGAAATTTTACGTAATATCGCACAAAATTTTACTACGCAATGGTTCAAGTTATTTGAATCATTGAATATGATTCAATGTGGATCATGTAAGGAGAATAGTTATCTCATATCATCTGAGAATAAAATATGTCAGAACACTAGTTGTGGTTCTTCGTTGTAGATCTATATTTTTCTGCTGATTCTTCTAACGATTTAATCATTGGTAGTTTGATCCCAGTAAGATAACGTACCAATGCACCACCAGCTGTGCTGATATGTGTAATTTTTTTTTCTAGTCCATATTTTTTTAATGCAGATGTAAGGTGACCGCCACTAACAATTGTTGTAGCCATAGAATTAGTTACACATTCTAGTAGAGTTTTAGTTCCATAATCAAAATTTTCTTTTTCAAAAAATCCAGGAGGACCACTAATAAAAACAGTACCAGCCCCAGAAATAATCTTATTATAATATTCAATTGTTTTTGGCCCAAGATCATAAACTTGATCATCTTTATTCAAATCTCTAACATCTAATTCTACTCTCTTCCCATTTTTTTCTATAGCTATATCCACAGGAGTTGAAAAAATATCAGGGTATTCACCAATCAAAGAATGTGCATTCGAAACTATTTCTTCTTCCCTCTTTATTCCAAGACTTGATTTAATTCTACCTTGTGCTCTCAAAAACACGTTACCAATCAATCCAGTTAATAAAATATGGTCAGCTCTTCCATTTTTTATGAGTAAACGTATTGCTTCAAGTCTATCATCAATCTTTGAGCCACCTAAGACTATTGTATGAGGAGCTTTTGCTACCGATAAAATCTCATCTAATTTCATTACTTCCCTTTCAACAATTCTACCTGCACATGCTGGCAGTATATGTGAAAAACCAACAATTGATGGATGTGATCTATGTGCACTAGGAAATGAATCTAGGACACATATATCAAATAATTTTGCTAATCGTTGCACCATTATTGTTTTGGATGCAGTAGATCCTGTAAATTCATAGTTTTCTTCTGCACATAGTCTGAGGTTATCAAGTAAGAGAATCTCACCATTTACTAAATTTTTTATCTCATTTTGTGCAGTGGTACCTATAATATCGTCAGTATATTTGATTTTACGATTTAATAATTTTTCAAGTATTTTGGCATGTTTAGCCATACTAGTATAATCTTTGTTCCCAACCCTACCCTGATGTGATGCAATAACAATTTTTGCATTTTTCAACGAATTTAATGTATCAACTATTTCTTCAATTCTTTTTGTACCAGAAATTTCTAAAGTTTGAGAATCAATTGGACAATTCATATCTACTCTCAAGAAAACTGTTTTATTATCAAATTCTAAATCATCTATTGTTAGGATTCTCACATATATCATCCACTGAATCCCGTTAAAATCTTTTATGAGTTCATAATTTCAAAGTAAACTTGTGTTCTGTTTATGTTTTATAAAAGATAACACTAATTTTAGATACGATCACCTAAATCATAGACAAAATTAAAAATGATCGTTATGAGAATTCGTTGATGCAAAAATTTATCTTCGAAATGCGTTCAATTGGTTTTTTTTTCCTAGTTATATCATTCCTTATTATTACTGCATTAGTTTATGCAGAGATCACAGAACAATTTGATATATCTGTGATAACATATTTTCAATCAATTTCTGGTAACTCAACGTTAGATACATCAATGTGGGCAATTACAGAAATTGGTGGGATAATCCCAATCATGGTTTTCTGTTTTGTAATGTTTGTATGGCGTAGAACCAGACGTATGGGTTTGATAATGTTACTAGCTGTAATTATTGCTACTGTTGCAGCAGGTTATTTCAAAGATTACATAGTTGAGCGTCCAAGACCAGATCTTGAATATATTGGAACCGAGTTACCACTGGAGATAGAACATGACACAACTGTCCTAGGAGGTAAAGGTTCTTTTCCATCTGGACATGCAGCACGTGCATCTGTAATTGCATTTGTTTTAGGCTTGGCACTATCAGAAAGGTTTCCAAGAGGTTGGCTTCTTTTATGGATTTTTCCTATTTCCGTAGGACTGAGCAGGATTTACGTTTTACAACATTATCCAATGGATGTAATTGGAGGAATTTTATTCGGAATGATTATTGCTACTATATTAGCAAGCAGGCTTTCTATTTCCAAATCTACTTCAAAAACCTAATTCATCTACTACTTTAGAACTAGCTAGTACAATACCATAATGTTCCTTATCATGATGATATGTCCAATATCTGATATCTCTGTGCTGATCATCCTTCCTCAAACTAGCAGTTACAGTTGTTGTGACTATATACCCAATTCGCTTGGCTGTTTTTTTGGGTTCTTTTGCCATCAAAACTTTGAATCCTTTTTTTTCTTTGTAAAATCCAATTTGTACCATTTCTTCAGCTGCATCGTAAGCATCTTTTTCATCTTTTAGATCAAATATTTTTTGAATTGGTATTGATTCAATGTCGGCCTTTTCCATCTAAATTATAAATCAGATATTTATTATTAAAATAATATGAAAGCTACGTTTGGTGCAGGTTGCTTTTGGCATGTTGAGGAGATATTTAGAAAAACAAAAGGTGTAAAATCAACTCAGGTTGGTTATTCTGGTGGAATGAAGCAAAATCCTACCTATGAGGATGTGTGTACAGATACTACTGGTCATGCAGAATCTGTAGAAATTGATTATGATCCTGAAATTATCTCATATAATGATTTACTAAAGATTTTTTGGGAAAATCATAATCCAACAACATTAAATCGACAAGGACCAGATGTAGGATCACAGTATCGATCTATAATTTTCTATCATACTGAGGAGCAAAAAAAAATAGCGACAGAAATGAAGGACCAATTAAATTCCATTGTGAAAGAAAAATTCAAAAAAGAAATTGTGACATGGATCGAACCTATATCAAATTTTTATAGAGCAGAAGAATATCATCAGCGTTATCTGGCAAAATTTTCATAATTATATGCAAAATTTCTTAACCGTCAAGTCAATTACTAGTCATATTTACAATTTAATCTAGTTATTAAGCGCTAATTTAGTATGGCATCACTTACAAAAAAATTAACGGTACTGAAAGAAAGGAAATCTAAAGCCAAAAAAAACCGTACTAAAACATCAAAGACATTAAAATTAGCAAAATTACTATACAAAAAATCTGTATCTGGTACAAATTCAATTCAGCACAAAATAGACAATTTTCGTTCAGAATTAGATGGTATATCTACCATTTTACAACAAAAATTTGCTCAACGTGACAGTATCACGAGTTTGATTGAACAGGCAGAAATTCGACTAGCTAGTGAGAAGGAAAAATATGATGAAATTAAGGAAGAGATATCTTTTACGAGTGGTGAGGCAAAAAAACAACTAGAATTTACCATAAATACCGTTTCTGCCGAAATTGACGATTTACACTCTCAACTTAAATCAAGAAAGAAAACTTTAGAAAAAGTTATTCAGTCAATTCAAGAATATGATACTAAAAAATCCAAACTAAATAAGCAAATTAAAAAGACTCTAGAATCAAAACCACAACTCATGAAAGCCATTCAACAAAGTAAAAAAACTGTAGCAAAATTAGAAAAAAAATTACCATCACTTATACAGGCAGAAGAAAATGTTCACAAGAATGTCTCAAAGATTAACTCTATAATCAAAGAACAAATATCTAAAAAGAAAGAAAGTCAGGTAAACATACGAAAGAAAAAGGCAAGAGAAGCAAAAAGAAAATCTGTTGAGGATAAACGAATTTTGAGTATGGCTAGAAAACTTGCAAATAAAATATTAGCTGAAAAAAAGAAAGCACCAAAACGTAAAGCATCTAAAAAGAAAGCACCAAAACGTAAAGCATCTAAAAAGAAAGCACCAAAACGTAAAG
>CAZDAA010000051.1:0-5238 GCA_964503555.1 uncultured Candidatus Nitrosopelagicus sp. | reverse complement strand
ACTGATCCAGAAAAGAATGGTTTGATAAAAAGAAAAGATCTTGGTATGATCAGAGGTCGTTCCAGAAAAGAACAACTCAAAATGGCAAAAGACTTTGGTATTGAAGATCCACCAAATGCTGGTGGAGGTTGTCTCTTGACAGACCCTGCATTTTCGTTAAGAGCTAAAGATTTGTTCAAACACATTGAAACCCCAACAACAAACGATATCGATCTGTTAAAGATTGGAAGACATTTCAGATTGGATGAAAACACAAAGCTAATTGTTGGAAGAAACAAAGATGAAAATGAAATGATCAATGCACTTGCATTACCTAATGATATCTTACTTGAAGCTAAGGAACATGTTGGACCAATTGTCATGTTAAGAGGACAAACTGTAGACAAACATATAGAATTTTCAGCTAGTGTCACATTACGCTATTCTGATGCACCAAAAAACAAGACAGGTCTTGTTACTGTTCACAAAAATGAAGATGTAGAAGTAGCAGTAAAATCTGCTGAAGAATCTTCATATACAAAACTCAGGATTTAGATAACAAATAGCTGTTTACTCCTAAAAAATTAGAAAGACTTTTTGGGGGAGCTGATTACAAAATAGCTGATGCAAAAACAGGCAAATCCAACATATCTCAAGGCGATAACAATTAGAGATCCTAGCGATATACACTCAATAAAAGAGGATATCAAAAAAGGTATGATTTTAATTCTTAGGGTTACACCATTAGCACAAAAAGATGTTGAAAAACTCAGAAAAGTTGTAGAAGAACTTTATGTAATTGCCAGGGATTCGAATGCTGATATTGCTCGGCTTGGGGAAGAGAGAATTATAGTAACACCAACGGGTGTAAAAATTTGGAAGCCTGATTATAGTCTAAAATAATCTTATTGCTTCTTGTATTTGTGGATAATGTGATGCAACTCTATACATACGGCGTATTGATGCAGACAGATTTTCCGATTTTTTCTTTTCTCCGTGATTCACAAGTACACGTCTTAGCTTAGGTCTCAATCTTTGAACAAAAGACATAAGTTGGTTGTAATCACTATGTCCACTAAATCCATCAAGTCTTTCTATACCACAATTTATAGTAATAACTTCAACCTTTCCTTCTTTTCCCAATATGGATACCTGTCTTGATCCATCTAACACTCTTCGTCCAAGTGTACCATTAACTTGATAAGAAACAAATAATATTTTATTTTGTTTATGAGGAGCAATGTTCTTGAAATATTCAAGAACCGGACCACCCTCTAGCATACCAGAAGTTGCTATTATAATACAAGGTGATCCATCTCTCAATGGTTCTTCTCTACCGTCAGCATGTTCGATATTTGTAAAATATTCTGAATCAAATGGATTATCATCTGTTTCTAGAATTTTCTTTTTCAGTTCTCTAGCAAGATATTCTGGAAACGCTTCATGGATTGAAGTAGCTTCCTGAATCATTCCTTCCATGAATACTGGAGCTTCTGTTAAGTCACCAGATTTCATATATTGATCTATAACCATCATTAATTCTTGTGCTCTACCAACTGCAGGAATTGGAATGAGAACTTTTCCTCCATCTTTTAAAACCGTATTTACTGCTGAAATAAATGCAGATTCTACTTCCTGTCTTGTGGGTTGTATATCTTCCTTCAAACCATATGTACTTTCGATAAGAAGTGTTTCCACCCGTGGGTAGTTTGTGAAAGCGCTTTCGAGAAGCATACTTTTAGCATATTTGATATCTCCTGTGTATACAAAATTATGATCACCGTTACCAATATGAAAATGGCAAGTAGCTGAGCCTAGAATATGTCCAGCGTTAGATAGAACTAGTTTGATATCAGGAGATATATCAGTTACACTTCCATAAGGTAGAGTAATTGTCTGTCGCATTATTTGATGAACATCTCTTTCAGCATAGATAGGCATTCTTCCTTGTGCAGTCGCAACCTTGATTGCATCAAGTTGAATCAGATTCATCATGGGTAGTGTAGGTTCTGTACAATAAATCGGTCCACGATACCCATATTTCAGTAATGCAGGTAAAAATCCTGTATGATCAAGATGTGCATGGCCTATCACAATGGCATCCAATTCATCAAGCGTTATGTTAGCCCAATCAAGCCTAGGAAATGCATCATATGCATTACGTGCGCCAGGATTGATTCCACAATCAATCAATACTTTACTATCATTTGTGGTTAACAACATACATGATCTTCCTACCTGCCCAAAACCACCTAATGTCAGTAATGATACTTCAGATTTCTGTATTAGACGATCTCTAAAAATTTGTTCACCTATTCCCTTCAGATGTTTTGCCCTATCATCTGAAGAAACTTTGAGTTGATAATTTATAGCTTGAATTGTATTTGATGCCTTGTTTGTAGATTTTCTCACACGTAATTTCCAGCCGGTTTTTTCAGATATTTCAGCATGGTTAAATTCTTCTTTATTTCTTTGACAAAGCCAAGGACGTTTTACTTCTATAGAAACCTCTCCAGTAGCAGTATCAAAAAATGTTCCTTTTAAATCTGCATCTTTTGGTACACTTTCATTAAGAATTTTTCTAACATCTTCTTCACTTTTTCTTATTGATTCGTCTGTTCTGATAACAATCCGTTTTTTTATCACATTAACTAGATTTGCAATTATATCATTATTTTCTATCAAATATTTTGGAGTTTTTGTATAAAGTGCAATTCTAGGACCTTCAAAATTAATTTTTGTTACTACTGCTTCTTTGGGTAAACTTTGCAGTATGGTTGCCATGAAATTTTGGCCGTTAGATAATTCTTGTTGCCGTTTTTTTTGCATTTAATCACTAAAGTGAGATAATAGATTTTTTTTGTTCGTTGGTCAAAAGTTGGAATCCGTTCTTATCAATTGTTGCTACATTGATTCCATCACCAGTTCCAATATTTCTTACAATTGCAGCTTTAACCGCGCGAAGAGCTACTGTCTTGGCATCTTCAACTGTAAGATCGTCACGATATTCATCTTCTAAAAGACCATATGCAACAGGTGAACCACTTCCAGTTGTTACATAGGATTTTTGTTCTACAGAACCAAACATATCAATATTGAAAAGTGATGGTCCTTTTTCATCATAACCTCCTAACAAAATGTCAGCCATAAATGGGTAGCCTCTATTTTGATGGAAAACGAGAGAACAAAGTCTTGCTAATGATTTTATTGGAATATTTTTATTATTTTGAATCGTGTGGATGTTTGCATGATATCTCAAAATATCAGTTAGATTTTGTGCATCTGCAACTCCTCCTGCTAATGTCAAACCAACATGATCATAGATTTTTTGAATTTTCATCGTATTGTTATTGGCAATAAAATATCCAGCACTTGCCCTCATATCAGCACATAAAACAACACCATCTGATGCCTTGATTCCTACAGTGGTCGTGCCATGTAATATTTTTTCTTCAATGTTTGTCGTCATAAATAATACCTCTAATGAGATATTTCGAGTTATTTGCACCCTTTTAAATAACTTTTTGTTTGTAGACAAATGATAAAAAGTGCAAAAAACGAAAAAATCTATGCGATCACATAAGATGGAATTACCACGGCTGATTGTTGTCGGAGAAAAAAATATCAATGATATAGGAAGTTTTCTAAAATCATTAAAAAATATAAAAAAAGTTTCTTTAGTATCAGGAAATAATGTCAAAAAGATAGTTCAAAACAAGATTGAAAGTTCTCTTTCTGCATCCAAAATTCAAATGGTTTGGCATTTAGCTGAAACCAATGATAAAAGATCCATTAAGAAAATAGAACAAGATGTAGGTAAAAGTAAAAGTGAGTTAATTGTTGGTGTTGGTGGCGGTCGTTCTGTTGATATAGCTAAAATAATAGGATTTAATCTTGATTTGCCATTTGTTAGTATACCAACATCTGCATCACATGATGGTATTGCTAGTCCTTTTGTTTCTATCAAAGGCAATAAACCACACTCATTGGTAGCTACTGCACCACTTGGAGTTTTTGTGGATGTAGATATTATCAAAAAAGCACCAAAAAAACTACTTGCGAGTGGATGTGGTGATCTTATAGCCAAAATTACAGCTGTACGAGACTGGCAGCTTGGACGCGATAAGACTGGGGAGTATTATGGAAGATATTCTGCAGATCTAGCATTGATGAGTGCAAAAATTTTGATGGAGCATTCTAGTAGGTTTTCAAAAAAAGGGTTGGATGTAAGAGAAGTTGTTGAGGCGTTAATTAGTGCGGGTGTTGCATCATGCATAGCGGGTAGTAGTAGACCTTGTTCTGGTGCAGAACATTTGTTTTCCCATGCAGTTGACAAATTAGAGCCTGGAATTGGACTTCACGGTGAAAAATGTGGTATTGGTGCAATTATGATTGCAAAATTACAAGGTCAGGATTGGAGAAAAATTGTTAAGACGTTAAAAAGTGTCGGTGCTCCTACAACTGCAAAAGAAATTGGTTTAAAATCTAAAGTTCTTGCAAAAGCATTAACCATCGCACAGTCGTTAAGACCAGAAAGATATACCATTTTAAAAGAAGTCAATATGAATGAAAATAAAGCAATCAATCTTGCTAAAAGTACAAAAGTACTATAATTTTCTATTTTTTATTATCTTTTGTTTTTGATTCTTGTTTTGTTTCTTTCTTGGTATCTGGTTTTTCATACGTCTCTGTAAAGGTAATTTTTTCTAATCCAAGAACAAATTTGAATAAATCCATTTGTATAAAGTGTTTTATTATAGGTAAATTTTCAGCACGAAATATTTCCTGTGGGATTATGATATCAAGAATCTTATCCTTTTTATTGAAAATGATTTTTTCGTCTTCTATAGGAAGGTTTTTCTTTAAAATTCCCGTTATTTTGTCTTCATCAGATTTTAATTCTTTGAGGACATTGATGTCATATAGAATTGTTTTTCCTGCAAATCTATGGTTGTAATCAATTTTAATTCTGCCAGAGCCGATAAATCTTACAATTCCTTTTTTATTATCTACTTCAATCGTATCTCCGATTGAAACTTTTTCGGCATCTTCTCCAAGTTTACGCAGTGGAATCATTCTAACTTTGCCAGAATCTCGTTCACCAAATCCTTTATCAGGTGATACTTCAACGGTTGTCTTGTCTCCAACTGAAGTATTTTCTAGCGCTTCATCTAATCCTTTGATTACCCATGATTCTCCAACCGAAACAAGTTTTGGTTGATATTTTATGTTAGGATCATGAAAAGAATGTTTTTTTGC
>CAZDAA010000050.1:0-5250 GCA_964503555.1 uncultured Candidatus Nitrosopelagicus sp. | reverse complement strand
TGTATATTCACCTGCCTTGTTCATTTGACCACCAGCAACAAAAGTATGATTATAATCTCCATTTGTTTTTGGTGTTATTTGAGCAACTCCAGCAATATTATTTGTTGGACTTTTAATGGTAACTGTTACATCTGAACTCTGTGTATCACTAGAACTGTCATAATCTCTTACAGAACCAGAAATGAAAATTGTGTCGCCAATATCAAAAGTATCTTTGTTTATGTCAAGCGAAATAGGTGGATTTACATCTCGAGCTTCTTGAGAATATGCAGATGGTGCACCGATCAAACAATACGAAACAATAGAAAAAGACAAAATAATTAACAAGAATTTTCCCCTAGTATTCATATCTAATAACCACAAAAAAGTTTGTTAGTATTTATAGATTGAGTGAAAAAAAAATTACATTTTTGTATGAATTTTATGTTATATCTAAAAAATCAGTTAAGAAAACTATCAAGTTTGGCTAAACCATCATCAATATTTTGAAAATTTTCTTGATTTTCTAATACTTTAGACAAATGATCAGTATCAACTGAATACAAAATATCCTCATTTTTTTCAGTTTTCTTTACAAATCCGTTTTTTATGAGAAATGAAAGACTTTGATCTAATTTGACCTTATCAACAAATTTTTCTAGTTCTAATGCTGTTTTTGACTCGTTTCTTAATTGTGTTAAAATTTCAGCGTTATCAGGTTCAAATAATAATTCAAGAATATTTTCATTGTTAGATGAAATGTCATCTGGCATATTATTACTCTTGAATAGATGAATAATAATGCTATGAATATGATCGAATTGAGATATCAAAAATCTCAGCATGGTTTTTAATGGGGATATTTAAAATCTTGATACTTGAGTACACAATATCAACATATAGTAAGGATTTTAGGAAATGATATTCCTGGAGATAAAAAAATAATTGTTGGGCTCACACAAATAAGGGGTGTAGGTTACATGTTTGCTAATACTATTCTAAATACTTTAAAAATTAATCCTAATCAAAGAATGGGTCATTTATCAACTGATCATATTCAACTTATTGAAAAAATTATAAAGGATCCACTGTCATCTGATTTTCCATCTTGGTTTTTGAATAGGAGAAAAGATCTTGAGACTGGTGTAAATAAACATCTGATAACATCTGATATTGCATTTACTGTAAGAAATGATATAGAGAGAGAGAAAACTGTTGGAAGTTGGAGGGGTTATCGACATATGTATGGATTAAAAGTTAGAGGTCAACGTACAAGATGTACAGGTAGAAAAGGAGGAGCTGTAGGTGTTGCTAAAGGAGGTAAAATCATGCCATCACAAGCTGGTGGTGCTGGAGCCCCTGCTGCTGAAGGTGCTGCTGCTGAAGGTGCTGCTGCTGAAGGTGCTGCTGCTGAAACGCCAGCAACTGATACAAAAGGCGAAAAACCAAAAACAGAAAGTAAAGGTACTGTAGAAAAAAAGGAATCTGCAAAACCTGAAAAGAAATAGGCGAAATATATGGGAGATCCTAAAACACCAAGAAGAGTTTGGAAAAAACCAAAACGTCCATTGAATTATGATCTTATGATGGATGAATTAAAAACACTGGGTACATTTGGACTAAAAACTAAACGAGAATTATGGAAAGCTAATACTGAATTATCACGAGTGAGACATCAAGCTCGTATATTACTTGCTCTAAGACAGGAAATTCGTGATGAAAAAGAACCTATACTGATTAACTCACTTTCAAAAATTGGATTAGTAAATAATGACTCTACATTAGATGATGTTTTGAATCTACAAGTTACTGATTTGTTATCACGTCGTTTACAAACTATTGTACAAAAAAAATTATATTTTAAGACGCCATATCAAGCAAGGCAAGCAATTGTTCATGGACATGTAATGATAGGGGATAGTATTATTACAATTCCATCATACACTGTAAAAACTGATGAAGAGGAAAAAATACATTTGATTCCTGAATCATCATATAATCAAACATTATCAAAACCAAGTTCAGATTTAGGAAGTCCCGAGACAGAAAATTTGGAAGTTGATACTAACGAACAATCTGAAAATGAAAAACCTATTGCTAAACAAGAAACTGGTAAAGAATCAACTAACGAATCGTAAGTTAAGCTTATCAGCAAACAATATCTAATTTCTTCAGAATCAAAATGTGTTCAATTATTGGCTATTCCGGATTGGATTCCGCTGCACCTATACTTGTCAAAGGACTACAAAAGATGGAGTATAGGGGTTACGATAGTGTGGGAATTGCGACGGAGTCAGGAAAGAAAATTATACTGAAAAAAGGTGTTGGGAAGGTTGTTGAGGTAAACAACAGTATAATGCTTGATGCTCTTCCTGGAAATATTGGTATTGGGCATACAAGATGGGCAACACATGGTAAAGTCACGGAAAAAAATGCCCATCCACATTCATGTAATTCTGGAAAAATTGCAATTGCTCATAATGGAATTATCGAAAACTTTGAAGAATTAAAATCTGAGTTACAGAATAAAGGATATAAATTTCAGAGTGAGACTGACACGGAAGTAATTGCTAATTTAATTCAGCTAAATTTTGATGAAACTATGAATATCAAGCAGTCTATTATGAAAACAGTCAACCAATTAAAAGGACATTATTCTTTTGTTGTGATTTTTGAAGATGGTACACTTGCGGCAGCAAGATTTCATGAGCCTCTGATCGTTGGAGTTGGAAAGAATAGTCATTACATATCTAGTGATGTCTTGGGTTTCATAGAAAAAACAGATGATGCAATTTACGTTGATAATGAAGATTTTGTGATTGTGGACGGTTCTGGAATACATATTTTCGATTTTGATGGAACTTCAGTAAAATATCAAATCACAAAAGTTTCAAAAGAATTTGCTGATGTTTACAAAGGAGATTTTGCTCATTTTACATTAAAGGAGATTTCAGAGCAGCCAGACACAATATTACGTGCTATAGATAATAACCAAATTGAAGAGTTTGTAGATAACATCAAGCAAGCAAAAAACTTGTACATTACTGGAAGTGGAACAAGTTACAATGCGGCAGAAATAACAAAATATCTCATGTCAAAATTCGCAAAAATTAAAATAAACACATTAATCTCTAGTGAATTACCATTTTCACCGAATGAAATTGAACCTAATTCAACACTAATTACAATCTCACAAAGTGGTGAAAGTGCTGATGTGTTAGAAGCAGTCAAAATTGCTAAAGAATCAAATGCAAAGATATTATCTATTGTGAATCTACTAAATTCATCCCTTTCACAACAATCATCATTAGCAATTGGATTAAACTGTGGACCGGAGATTGGTGTTGCAGCAACAAAAAGTTTTACATCACAATTATCTATATTATACAAAATCTGTGATCAGCTATGCAATGGTTGTATAAACCCAGACTGGGAAAAAGTTTCATCAGCTATCTCACAAATTCTATCAAATAATTCCAAAGTAAAAGAAATAGCAAAAAATCTTAGAGATGTATCAGACATTTACGTTCTTGGTAGAGGAATTCATCTTCCAATTGCTAAAGAAGCCGCACTCAAACTAAAGGAACTTACATACATTCATGCTGAAGGAATACCTGCAGGTGAATTAAAACATGGTCCATTAGCTCTAATGGATTCAAATGTATATGTGATAATAATTAATCCAAATGATTCAACTTATAATGATACATTAAACAGTGCCAACGAAATCAAAGCTAGAGGTGCAAAAATTATTGGAATATCAGATAAAAAAAGTAGTGTTTATGATTATTGGATTGATATACCTTCAATTGATGAGGCGCTATACCCCTTAATTGAGATTGTCCCAATTCAATTGCTGTCATATTACTCTGCGTTAGAAAAGAAAACAGATCCTGACTATCCAAGGAATTTGGCAAAATCAGTTACTGTGAAGTAGTGACTCGAGTATACTCTTTATCAATCAACTCTAACAATTTTTTTGATGATATACCAGTTTTAAGAATTGAAGAGATCATACTGCCACCAGCTCCAGCTCCTTCTTTTACGAATCCTTTTGAATAAGCACGTAAACCATCAAACTTCGAATCATTCAGTTTTGGATCTATTGACAATACAGGAATGTCAGAAATTGATTTTACTGTATCCAATAAATTTGCATTTTTATCATCAATTATGTATGATGTAGTTCCTAATGCAACCTTATTTTGATCATATCCTAACGATTTTCCTATGGCAAGAACTGCAGTCATCTGAGTTCCACCTGCAAGGATTACATTTGTAATTTTAGACGCTGTACTTAGCATACCAGCAACGAATGGTATCATGGGATCACCCGCATTTGCTATCACATCATATGGTTCTTTAGAATCAGAACGTGCTAATGCTTTTTGAACAACTCCATTTTTTAATGATTGTGGGTTATCTGGCATGCTTGAACTTACATGTGCATCAACCCCCAAACTTTTCAAAACAGCAAGTGCAGTAGTTGTACCACCAGGAACACTTTCACCAATTATGAGACAGTCAGTGGATGAAGCAAGTGTTCTACCAAGTATTCTACCATAGTCAATAGCTTGCACAACACTAGATTGCTCAAGTGCTGGTTCTATGGCTATATTTTTACCATGAGTTATACCAGTTTGAAAATATGGAAGTTTTGGAGAAATTTTACTTCCAGCATTAATAATTACTTGTGGAATACTTGCTGATTCCAAAGATGCCTTAGTCAGCAATGCGGGTGTTGGCTTTCCATCAGGTGTCATTGGAATTATATCAATACTTTTACAATATCCATAATGAAGGAACTCCGCATCCGCAGGTGGTGTAAATTTAATAAAATCAGTATTCGCCCCTGCTACTGTGATTCCAGGAATTTCACATGTTTCCGTATAAGAAAGCACAAATGAAAAAAGGAATCGCTTCTGTTCTACATCTTTTATGAATTTTTTCCCTTTTTCTTCATTACAATGAATTTCAATATCAGACATAATTAACCACCCATACGTTCAATAAATTCTACTTCAGATATTCTTTGCATTACAGGATTTGTCTGTTTTTCGTTTCCTATAGTTGATGTTGGAGATAAACCATAATCATGACCTGGATACAAAACTAAATCATCAGTAAAATTTGCAATTACATCAAAAAGGCTATGATAGAGTTCCTTTGCACTGCCACCTGGCAAATCAATCCGGCCGCAGTTTCCTACAAACAAGGTATCACCTGAAAAAATTTTTCCATCACCTACAAGACAAATGCTGTCTTTAGAAT
>CAZDAA010000049.1:0-5258 GCA_964503555.1 uncultured Candidatus Nitrosopelagicus sp. | reverse complement strand
GGAATGACAGGAAACTTTACTCCTCTATCAGTAACTTTCATGAAACCATCACCAGTATCATATCCACCCTCCCAGAGATGTAAATCACTGTGACAAACACCCACTGCTTTTACTTTGAGCAGAACCTGCTTACCTGTAGGTGATGGCGTATCAATTTCAGATATTTTCAGAGGTTTATTAGGCTCGATGATTTGTGCTGCTTTCATTGCGAAATTTTCAGTTTCTTATAATATAAGAGTTGACTGGAAAGGAGAAAAAAATAGAGTACCTAGTATTAGTCAATCATAATTTAACAAATTTTGTGGATTACGATGAACAGCTTACTGGGATATCACAGGAGCCAGTTAATATTCTCTTTAATCCATCTGCAATTTCAAAAAAAGATATCTGGCAAATAGATATTATCAAAATTTTGAAGATCTTGATAAAAATATTAGAACAGACTGGAAAGAAAGATTTGAAGGTGGCAGGTATGGCTGCACTTTCTTCCTCTTTGATTTATAGAATGAAGGTTGAAAGTATTTTTGCGCTACAAAAGGCTGCTATGGAGAAAAAACCATTAACGAGTAGAAATGATGTTGATATTGATATTTTAGACATACCATACAGACATGAATCAACTTATCCCGTATCATTGGATGAATTATTAGATCTACTTGAAAATTTAATTGGAAATATAGCAAATCCTAGTAGTAGAAGGAACAATAGACTAAACTTTGAAGCTGTGGAAGTGCCAGATTTTAAGGACTATTTTGTTTCGTTTGAAAATGTAGTAGGTAAATATCAGGATTTGATAATTCGTAAAATTGGAGATTCTGGAAAAGGTGTCTTAAGACAAATTGTAAAAGATCTAGAAACACTGGACTCGATAAGATGCTTTTTTGCAATTTTATTCCTAGCACGTGATGAAAAAGTGACATTAGAGCAAAAAGATGATGATATTCTAGTTACTTTAATCACTGATATACCAAAAAAAAGTGAGGGAAATGGTAAAAATAGAAAATCAGGATGAGATAACAGCCAGGCTCGAGTCTGCATTATACTCTGCTGGAAGACCACTTTCGATAGAAGATCTGATCAGAGCATCTGGTACAGAGTCACGGATAAAGACTGTGTCTATATTAGATTCTATAATCAAAAAAACTAAAACCACATTCAAAGCTATAGAAGTTGTTATCTTACCTGATGGAAATTATGTATTTCAATTAAAACCAGAATATAGTTCCACTGTTAGAAAATATGCATCAAAACCTATCTTAGCAAAGGCTACACAAAAAACATTATCATATATAGCATATGCACAACCTATTAGCTCAAAGCAACTTGTAGAAACCAGAGGCTCTGGTGTTTATTCACATCTAAAAGAACTACGACAACTGGATTTCATTGAACATCAAAGTATTGGTAGACTAAAAATTTATTCAACAACTGAAAAATTCCAAAAATATTTTGGTATACAGGGAGATATCAATACTCTAAAAGAAAAATTATTCACGAGAGTAAGAAAATAATCAAAAATCATAATTTATGGATAAAACCATCAAAAAATATGAAAACATGCAAAAATTTGTAATGATTTTTCGGTTTGTATAAATTAGAGTGGATTAAAAGGCATCTATGAAAAGGTCAGTTGAGAACCTAGCAACAAGTAAAATAACAGGTGGTCGTCGACGTCCATTACGTTCAAGAAAAAAATATGAAACTAATAGGTTTCCTAATGAGGCATTAATCGGAGAACAGATCACAGTAACTAGAAAGGTTCGTGGAAAGAATGTCAAAACTGCGATAAAAACAATTAACACTGTTAATTTGATAATTGATTCAAAAGCAAAAAGAGTAAAAATTCTAAAAGTTTTGGAAAATTCAACAAATAATGATTATCAACGACGTGGAATTATTTCTAAAGGTGCAATACTTGAAACAGCCGAAGGAAAATGTAGAGTTATGTCAAGACCTGGACAGCATGGTATTGTTAACGCAGTTTTAATAAAGTGATTTCATGAAAGATTATGACCATATCGTGGTCTGGTTAGATTATTTTAATAAGACATTATCAAGAAAAAAAGGAAGAAGATTACCAAAAGATAAATGCATTTTTGATCCTTCATTAAATGAATTGATTGAGTCATCAAAAGCAGCTGGACTTGAGCCAACTGAAACAGATGATCAAGTTAGATATCCAAGAAGATCATATGTTAGGTCAGGACATATTATATTAGAAAAAAAATATACCAAGACTGAAATTTTAAATAAAATTGCAGTGAATTTAGTAGCAAAAAGAGCAAAGCAGTCAAAATAAAATTCTATCTAGCTTTAAGCTTAAGTAAAATTGACAGAACGTTTGATCAACTATTAGACGCTATTTGAATAATTGCAGGAGGTAGGGGAAATTTTGCATCTTGCCAGTAGTGGCAGAGTCATTGTAAGACTTTCGAAAATAGCGAGCGCAGGCCAAATACTTTGTGATGAAAAGAATGTCAAAGTTGCAAAAGTTGTAGAATTGATTGGACCTGTCGCAAAACCATATGCATCTGCAGCTTTAATGACCAACAACATAAAAAAATTTGTTGGGAAAAAAGTATTCGCACTTGATAATCCTCCTGCGAAAAAAAATAAAGAACACAAGAGGAAAAAAAAATGGAAACGTTAGAAATTCAAAAATGTACAACGTGTAATTCATCACTAATTGATGATACACAAAATGGCGAAAGAATTTGTTCTGGCTGCGGAATAGTAGTAGTAGAACAAATGGAAGATTATGGACCAGAAGCAAGAAGTAATAATATGGAAAATAGAACAAATCTTGCAAGAGCATCTGGACAAGCAACATATTCCCAACATGATTTGGGAATTACTACAGAAATTTCCATTGAATCTAGAGATTTTAGTGGGAAAAAAATCAATTCGGAAGTAGCATCACAAATGCACAATCTAAGAAAATGGCAGCAAAGAGTCAGAGTTTCTACTTCAAGAGACAGAAGACTGACTAATATTTTGACAAAAATTTCAAATATTTGCCAAAGTTGTTCTCTTTCGGAAAATGTTTTAGAAACTGCCTCGGTGATTTACAGAAGTCTTGATGGTAAAAACATCGAAGTGAAGGGAAAATCTGTAGTTAGTATATCTGCAGCAGTAGTTTATATGGCATGCAAGCGATGTGGCGTGATTCGTTCCTTGGATGAAATAATTCAGGGAATTTGTCAACCAAAAGAAGTTAAGGCAAAGACAAAGTTAGCTTCTAGATATTACAGAACTTTGGTAATGGAACTTGGAACTGTTACAACACCAGCTGTGACAATGGATAAGTACATTTCAAAAATTGCGAACATGACAAACACTGATGTAAGAGTTGAAAGATTAGCTCTTGAGATTGCAGAGAAAACTAAAAATCGTAATCTTTCCGATGGAAAAGCACCTAATGGAGTTGCTGCAGCATATCTATATCTAGCATCAATTCTTTTGGGGCAAAGCGTTCTTCAAAGAGACGTATCTAGTATCTCTGGTGTAACTGAGGTTACCATTAGAAACCGATGTAAGGAGATTCTAACTAATTACAAAATGAATGTAACACTTAGACCATCATTAGCCTAAACCCCTTTTTTCTTTTTTTTAGCCTAAGAATTCACATTTTCTGTTAGGAGTAGCTAAAATTCGTCTCGGTTATATATAGAAATTAAATCTAATCACCATATGGCAGTGCTAGAAATCAAGGATCTTCATGTTTCTCGAGATGGTAAGGAAATCCTCAAAGGAGTAAACCTGAAAACTGGACCTGGAGAGGTTCATGCAATAATGGGTCCTAATGGTTCGGGAAAAAGTACTCTAGCGTACACATTACTTGGTCATCCAAAATATCAAATAACTAAAGGTGATATCTTGTTAGACGGAGAAAGTATTTTAGATTTAAAAACCGATGAAAGAGCAAAAAAAGGATTGTTTTTAGGTTTTCAATACCCAACTGAAGTTTCTGGTGTTGGTTTTTCTCATTTTCTTAGAACATCATACAATGCATTAAGTAAAGCACTTCAAGATAATGATCGTGAAGTCTTCATCACAGTTAGAGAATTTCAAAAATACCTCAAGGAAAATGTCCAAGCAGTTGGAATGAAAGATGAGTTTCTATCAAGATATCTCAATGAAGGATTCTCTGGTGGTGAAAAAAAGAGATCCGAAGTACTGCAAATGACTGTGTTGAAGCCAAGAGTTTCTATATTAGATGAACCAGATTCAGGTTTAGATATAGATTCAGTTCAAGCAGTTGCTAAAGCAATAAGTAATACATTTAACAAAAATACAACCACAATCATGATTACACATTATGCAAGAATTCTTAACTATCTAGACAAACTTGATTTTGTTCATGTTTTTGCCCAAGGAAAAATACTAAAAAGTGGTGATTCATCTCTCGCAGGTGAACTTGAAGAAAAAGGTTATGACTGGGTGTTAGAAAAGAAGTCTGACTGAGATTGGAAGTAAACAATAACGAACAATATTTTTTTAATTTTTCATTTTTCAAACTTGATCCAAAGTGGAGATGGATGGCTGATTTAGCAAAGGAAGAATCTGCTAAAGAAGTTGAAAACATAATTATGAATTCAGGTGTAAAATTTAGATCATATTCAACTCTAGGTTTGCGTGATGATGCTGAATTTTTGTTTTGGTTTGCAGCAGAATCAATAGATGAGATTCAAAATGTGATTTCTAAACTCTATCTCACAGTGTTTGGAAAATACATCTTGCCATCACGTGTTTATCTTTCCTGTACTAGACCTTCATCATATGCAAAAAAAGGAACTGTTTCATCATTTGTTTTAGGAAATGAGCCACAAAAATTTGTAATAGTATATCCATTTACGAAGACAAGAGAATGGTATCTTCTACCACAGGCACAAAGACAGAAAATGATGGACCAACATATCAGTGTAAGTGAAAAATATCCTCAAGTTACACTGAACACAACGTACTCGTTCGGAATAGGTGACCAGGATTTCATGCTAGCGTTTGAGTGTGAGGATCTGCGTGATTTTCAGAACTTAATTATGGATTTGAGACAAACTAAAGTTTCCGCATACGTTGCAATTGATACACCTATGATCACTTGTGTAAAAAAGGACATTATACCTTTAATCACAAGTTTGGGATGATGAACGCACTAAAGGAGTGGGCAACTGTTGTTAATGCCCTTGAAACTGGAGACCAGACTGTACTTTTGAGAAAGGGAGGAATTTTAGAGGATTCGTCCGGCTTTGTAGTTGAAA
>CAZDAA010000048.1:3982-5307 GCA_964503555.1 uncultured Candidatus Nitrosopelagicus sp. | reverse complement strand
TGGTGGTCTTACAGATTATGAAGAAAAAGCTAAGGTTGCAGCACAAGCAATGAATACTGAGAATGCAATATACGTACACTTGAAAGGACCTGATGAATTTGGGCATGATGGTGATGCAATTGGTAAAATGAAAAATATTGAGGAAATTGATAAGCGATTTTTTGGTACATTGTTGAACAATATAGATACCTCAAAGATTGCTGTAATGATTTCAGCGGATCATTCTACACCATGTATTAACAAAGGACATAGTGATGATCCAGTTCCACTGTTAATTTCAGGTGATATGATAGTAAATGATAATTCTCAACGTTTTACTGAAGAAGATGGTAAAAAAGGTACGATTGGATTGATTGACGGTGCAAATGTAGTAAAAACTGGAATAGATTTGTTTAAAACATAAAAGTGAAGATTGTTTTTTTATCTAACATTTCAATTACTTTTTGTTTGACATTATCAACATTAATTTTGCAATATTGTCCTGACTTATCATGTAATTTATCTAATGCACGACCAAGTACTGATAGACATATTTCATCTTCATTTTTTTGATAATGTACTAGGGCTGCAGCAACTAGTATCAATCCTTGAATTAACTCTTTTTCACTACCTTTGGATTGTTTCCATGCACCCTCCAATGCTTCATGGGATTCCCAAAATCGTTCATTGTTAAAGTAAGAAATTCCATCTTCAACTAATTGCCCTTTTTCAATTTCCTCTTCAACAATAAGCCGAGCGTGATCAGTTTTCCCTATTGAAGTTAATTTCTCCAGCAATAATTCAAGATTATTTTTATGCACAGAAATATCTAATTCTATGAATTTGCTTGATACTCTACAATCACGGATAATAGCAGTCATACCATAAATTAGATCCCGTGAATCAATGAGTATAGTATTTGCATCTTTAGGTAAATATCTCGAATTTTTTAAATGTAGCATAAATCTTTCCATGCTTTTTTTCTATGGTAATTTCATAAATTTGTTGATATTGGATTGAAGATTTATATGAAATACTCAAAGGGTTCTAAACATGTCAATGATACAAACGTTAAATGATGAAAATAACTCATTTTTATCAAGAAGAGAGATTACTTGTGATTTCAAGGGTCTTGGCGGTAAATTAAAAAAAATGGAAGCTGTAGAAATGATTACAAAAGAATACAAATTAGAGGGGAAATTTGTCATTCCTATAAGATTACATAACCATACAGGTCAATCAAAAATTACTGGTGTATTTTTTGTTTACGAAGATGAAAAATTGGCAAAAAAACATGTTAACCCAACAATTTTCAAGCGTTTAGATAGAGCGAAGGCTAAAGATGC
>CAZDAA010000048.1:0-3882 GCA_964503555.1 uncultured Candidatus Nitrosopelagicus sp. | reverse complement strand
AACATGTTAACCCAACAATTTTCAAGCGTTTAGATAGAGCGAAGGCTAAAGATGCCGAACCACCAAAGGAAGATACTAAGGCAGATGCCGAACCACCAAAGGAAGATACTAAGGCAGATGCCGAAAAAGGTGAATCTAGTTAATGGCAGGAAAAAAAGGTCTTAGCCCAAGTATTCATACATATTATAAAATTGATGATCAAAAAATAACTAAACTACGTAAAATTTGCTCACGTTGCGGAAAGGGTGTTTTTATGTCGGAACATAAAAATCGACGTACATGTGGAAAATGTGGGTTAACTGAATTTTCTTAGTAAAGCCTTTTTTTTCTTAGTTTCAAACTTTTCATTTCAAAACTTTTAATTTTTGAAATAAGATTTGGTTTTATTTTCATCTGTGAAATTAGTTTTGCCGATAATTTTGCTATGTTTGTATCAAGAGAAATATTTACAGACGGTAAATTTTTTTCAATCCAATATTTTATGACTTTATCCTCTAATTTATAATCTCTAAAACCAGATGGAAATTTTTTAGTTATATGCGAAAGTAACGTTTTATCCGTGAACACTGCTCTTGGTTCAAATAATTTTTCAGCATCTGCATAAACATTCTCAAAAAGATTCACTGATGCCTGATCAGAAAGTAACTCCATCTTAGAAATTTTTCGTATTAATTCTAAATAATGTAAAAATTCATGTGCTAGTATTGCATGTATTGTTCCTTTTAGACCATATGCTACTAACGGTGCAGAAATTTGTATAACAACTTGTAAAGTATTTTGGCTAATAATGGGTATTGTCCTAGCAAATAATATCCCAAAATCAAACGAGTTTGGATTTGGCGATGATATGATTATTGATGGATCAACATATGCTATAGGAAAATTAACACCTGATGCTTTTTCTATTCTATTAATTCCAGAAATCACTATTGGGAAGCGCTTAAGGATCAATGAGTATTTCTCCTTAGGTAAAACACCTTTGTTATATGCCTCTTTTACTTTCAGTAAAGGATCCATTAAAAAAAAAATTGTAAACCGTATAAAAAATGTAATCTTTCCTAAAAAAAATTATTTTTATGGTAATATTTGATTTATGTCAAATTGTCTACAAGAACATTTAGTGTCTAAAATTTTACTTATGCTTGGATCAACACTCGTTCCTTCAACAAACCGCTTTATCGGGAGACCACCATCTGCCTCTAATATAACAAAAAATGATCGTGCTGATTCTTTTTTGTATTTTAAACTATGAATTATTTTTTTATGCCTAATTCCTCTCTCATCAGTAACTATAATCGATATACCATCTAGATGTTTTAATTCTTTCAGTTTTTCAGATGTGATTTTATTTTTTGTTTCTATTAATAAGGTTATTTTAGATTTAAAAGGAATTGTGCCTTTTGGAATATGATCAATTTTTCTTAGATCGTGGATTACAATTTCATCCTGATAAGACTTTTTTGGAAGTAATACATCAGATCTCTTTGGTGATAGTAATTTAGTAAAAAAAGGTCTTCCATTACCTAAGACTAGACTTTCCTTATCCTCACTTCCCATCCATGTAAATTTTACATGTTCTGTTTGAAATTTTTTGTAAAGAAACTCAGAAATTTTTCCTTCAACACTATCAAATGAAACTATACCATGATTATCACAAAATAAACAACCTCTACCATAGCAATCTTCACATGATTTTTGTTTTTGTGATAAACCTCTCTTACTTTTTGTGTATCTACCGTACAAAAATAGGTGTCTTGCTTTCACATCACAATGTTCAGTTTTAAAATTAATTGTTAGTGTAATATCAGGTGATAAGTGATCTATAATACCATGTGTTATTTTTGTAAATTTTTTCTCCAATTCTCTTGTTACTAGTGTTTTTACGCTATCAACACCACGAAGACAAAATTCTGATCTTATTTTATCATCTCTCTCAGTAATTGATTGTTTAAGAATTGTTCCAACAAGGATTGTAGAAAATTGATATTTATCTGATGCATCAATCATCATTTTTACATAAAAATCAGAAAGAGAGAATATGTCTTTACAGATATAACATTGTACTGTATCTTTTGCATTTACCGAATTTCTAATTTTCCTGCCTAGTTTTTTTACGGATAAAAAATTAGTTTTTTTGATGAAAAATCTACCTAAACAGTAATCACATAAATCATATTGTTCTAGAATTGGTTTTGATTCTGTAATAATTTTGTTATATTTTTGTAAAATACTATGATTTTGCATGAAAAGTTTTGCTTCGTTCAAAATAATAAATAAACTATTTAGCCCATTCCCATTTTACGAAGGAATCCTTGCATCTGTCTTCCTTTAGATGCTTTCATTATATTTTTTGAATTCTTGTAATTTTTTACTAATTCTTTTACTTCATGCTCGGGCCAGCCAGATCCACGTGCAATTCGCTTTATTCTAGACGCGTTAAGAAGATCAGGATCCTTTTTTTCACCCTCATTCATACTTTGAATAATATACCTCCATTTGTCAACTCTTTCCTCCATTTTTTCAATTTGATCCTCCTTTACCATTCCAGACAAACCTGGCATAGTGTCCAATAGCCCTTGAAAGGAACCAACTTTTGTAACCTCTTCCAATTGAAAGTAAAAATCTTCCATATTCATTTTTCCACTTGAAATACGCTTCATTCTTACATCATCAGCTTCATTTTCTAATCGTTTTGCTAGATCCAACACAGCTTGAATATCACCCATACCGAGTAACCTACCGACAAAACGAGTTGGTGAAAACACTTCCAAGTCATCAATACGTTCGCCAGTTCCAATATACATGACCTGCGCACCAGTAGCTGCAGATGCTGCCAATGCTCCTCCACCCTTTGCTGAACTATCAAGCTTAGTAATTATAATTCCACCAACTGGAACAGTTTTATGAAAAGCCTCTGCTTGTGCAAAACATTGTTGTCCAATAGTACCATCAATTACTAATAAAGCAAGATCCGGATCAGCAGTCTTATTGATTTGTTTCATTTCATCCAACAAATCTTTTTCCTGTTTATGTCTTCCAGCTGTATCGATCAAAATTATATCAAGATTTGTTTTTTGAAAATGTTTTAAACCGTTCTTAACAATCTCTGATGGGTTCTCATTACTATTTTCTCCATAAACTTCCACATCAGATTTTTCACACATAGTTTTTAATTGAGTGAGTGCTCCAGGTCTAAATGTATCAGCACCTATGACAGCAACACGATAACCCTGTTTTGTTAAAAATTTTGCCAGTTTAGACGTAACTGTGGTTTTTCCACTACCCTGAATACCAAGCATTAAAACTTTATTGACTTTGCCTGACTGAAAATGAAATTCAGTTTCATTTCCTAATAATTTGGCAAGTTCATCATATAATATCTTCACAATATGATCCTTTCTGGATAATCCAGGAGGTGGAGATTCATTTAAAGAACGATTTTCAATATTTTTAGTTATTTCAAATACCATCTTCACATTTACATCAGATTGTAGTAATGAACGCTGAATGTCTTTTGACAGTTCCTTGATTAATTCTTCATCTATACCTGAAGAATTAACTATTTTTTTAATCGCTGCCCTTAGACTTGATTTTAAATTATCTAGCATGTTTTTCTGAAAAATTGATTACTAAAAAACTAATCCATCACAATAGTGATATTTTTTGATTATATTGTTAGCACTAGTATGTAACTTTAGCACTATTTATATTAGATTAGCGATTGCGATTTAATATGAAAAAAATTCTAGTTTTTAGTTTAACCGTAGCGTTAATGATAGCTTCAATTTCTGTAACCTTGCCAAGTGTACACGCTGCTGAAATTCCTGGTTGGATAAAGAATACTGCAGGTTGGTGGGCTGATGGAACTATTGATGATGGGTC
>CAZDAA010000047.1:0-5343 GCA_964503555.1 uncultured Candidatus Nitrosopelagicus sp. | reverse complement strand
GACCAAGATATCAACTTCATTATGTTTTTCAGCAAAACTTGAAACACTTTCTAAACTTGATGTATCTAATTCGCTCTTTGAGGTAGCTATCACATCGCAGCCTATTGATTTCAGAGATTCAGCAATTGCCTTGCCAATTCCTCTTGAGCCTCCTAAAACTATGGCAGTTTTCATAAATGTCTTACAAACTCATTTCATTTTAATCTAATTATGATTTAAATTGTCAAACAATAATTCAAAACTACATGTCTAATTTCAGACCTAAAAAAATTGGAAATATGAGATACCAGATAGATGCAGATTCTTCTAAAGGAATGAAAGTACCTGTGACAATTTATGCGGATGAAAAATTATTGGCCAAAATGATGACTGACAGGACAATTCAACAAGCTGTAAACGTGTCCACACTTCCTGGAATTCAAGAACATGCAATAGTTTTACCCGATGGTCATGAAGGATATGGTTTTCCTGTTGGAGGAGTTGCCGCTATGGATGCAGAAGAAGGAATGATTAGCCCTGGAGGTGTAGGGTATGATATCAATTGTGGTGTTAGGCTTCTTAGAACTAATTTAACAGAAGGTGATGTTAGACCCAAACTAAAAGATCTTGTAAATGATCTTTTCAAATCAATTCCTTCAGGTGTTGGTTCTAAAGGATCTATTCGGCTAAACCCTTCAGAACTAGATGAAGTTTTGGTTAGAGGAGTAACTTGGGCAATTGATCATGGGTATGGTATAAGTGATGATGCAAATGTATGTGAAGAAAGTGGGCAAATAGCAAATGCTGATCCTAACAAGGTATCTGAACGTGCTAGAAAAAGAGGTGCACCACAGTTAGGAAGTCTTGGTTCTGGAAACCATTTTCTTGAAGTACAAAAAGTTGCAGAGATTCATGATGAAAAGGCAGCAAAGGCAATGGGAATTGAGAAAGACAGTGTTACCATATTGATTCACTGTGGTTCACGAGGATTTGGTCATCAAATATGTAGTGATTATCTTAGAATTTCTGAACAGGCACAAAAAAAATACAATATTCAATTGGCGGATAAAGAGCTTGCGTGTGTTCCAAACAAATCTGAAGAGGGAGAATCGTATAGAGCTGCGATGTTTGCAGCACTAAATTTTGCCTGGAGTAATAGACAAATGATTTCCCACTGGACAAGAAAATCTTTTGAAAGGGTTTTCAAACAATCAGAATCCGATCTGGATATGAAACTGGTCTATGATGTGGCACATAACATAGCAAAAGTGGAAAAACATAAAATCGCTGGAAAATTAAAATCAGTTGTGGTTCATAGGAAGGGAGCTACCAGAGCATTTCCTGCAAATATGGAAGATGTACCCTCAAAGTATCGTGATCTTGGTCAACCAGTTTTAGTACCAGGCTCAATGGGAACAGGAAGTTGGATACTTTTAGGACAAGAAAATTCTATGAATACAAGTTTTGGTTCCACAGCACACGGTGCGGGAAGAATGATGTCTCGCTCAAAGGCAAGACGAGACTTTAATGAATCTGAAGTTAAAAAATCTCTTAATGATAAAGGAATTTTTCTAAAATCATTAACGCGTGATGGAGTGGTAGAAGAAACACCACAAGCTTACAAAGACGTTGATGCAGTAATCAATGTGTCACATGAACTTGGAATTGCTACAAAAGTCGCAAAATTAGTACCAATAGGTGTTATCAAAGGATGACTGAAGAAGATAAAGATCTAGAAATGCTTAAGGCTAAACGCTTGGCTGAAATGCAAAAAAATATTTCCTCTCAACAGAAACAAGAAGATTCTAACATGCCACAAGGGGAACAGAAAAAAAATGAGCCTACTCCACGCGATATTGTCGTTCAACAATTAGGCTATAGAGGATTAGAGGTTTTAAGCAACGCAGAATATCAATTCCCAAAAGAAACACAGATAGTTATACTAAAACTAGCTGAATTAATTTCATCAGGAAGTGTTACAGAAACACTTGAGGGTGGTAAGTTATTGGCTTTATTTAGAGGCATTGGTATTAACGTCAGAATGAAAAACAAAATTAATGTAGAAAAAGATGGAAAATTTGTTTCACTTTCTGATAAACTTAGGATCAAAGAATCTTCAGTAAAGGAGGATTAAATGCCTACATTTGAAATAAGTACAACAACATATGATGAAGATATATCAGTCATTCAAGTTGCTCTGACTAAAATTGCTGCCATTTGTGATTTTGAAGCAGAATTCAAGATTGCAGAGCCAGTTTCAAGATTTGGTTGGACATTTTTTCAAATATTAATACAACAAGAATTGTATTTTGCAATGACTGACAAATTTTCAGATCTGATCAAAAAATGTAAAGGAGATAAAGCAAACGAAAAATTCGTAAACTTTTTGGTTCGTTATTTTGATTCACGTGGTTGTAAGGTTAGAATTAAATGGATATCAGATTAAACTCTTCTTCCACGCTTACCACCTTTCTTTCTAGTAGTATCATGTGGAATAGGTGTAACATCATCAATACGTCCAATTTTGAAACCGCCTCTTGCAAGTGCTCTAATTGCTGCTTGAGCACCAGGTCCAGGAACTCTTGAACCAACACCTCCTACTGCTCGCACTTTGATATGTAATCCAGTAAAACCTTTTGTCTGAGCAGCATCAACCACAGCCTTAGCAGCTTTCATTGCAGCAAATGGTGAAGATTCGTATCTTGCAGCATTGACATGATGACCACCTGAGCTAATTGAAACTGTTTCAGCTCCAGTGAGATCAGTAATGTGAATGATTGTGTTATTATAACTACTGTAAATATGCGCTATTCCCCATTTTTCTTTACCTTCAGTCTTAACTTCAGGTTGAACTTCAGTCTTAACTTCAGGTTCAGTCTTTACTTCAGCTTTAGTTTCTACTTCGGATGGGGTTTCTGTGACGGAAGAATCCACATTTTCCTCTTTTTCAACAACAGCTTCTGTTTCAGACAATGCATACAGACACTTGAAGGGGTTTAAAAAACATTCACAAATACAATTTTTTCTATATTACCAGTTATTGGAAATGATGCCAACCTTTGTCTTTTATTTTAATAAATCTGCCATTTTTTTGTAAATATACTCCATTACCTTTTGCCACGTATCCAATTTCATAAAGTTGGATGTGGTGAATTTTTGCATATTTTTTAATTTTTGTTAGATTAGAGGGATTTACAGTCGCAATAATCTCATACTCTTCTCCCCCATTAAAGATCAGGTTCATAGCATTCAGTCTATTATTAGCAGCAAAATCAAAAATGTCTGCTTTTGCAGGAACGTTTGTGATAATAAATTTCCGTTTACTTTGTCTTGCCAATTCCTCTAAAGTTGTAGATAATCCATCACTTGAATCCATAGATGATGAAAAATAATTTTTATTTTTTAATCCAAACATCAATCTAGACTTTGGATTCAACACTGCATTTTTTGCTTTTATTCCAAAACTTTGAGAATATTTTTTCTTTTTTTGTAGAATGGAAAGACCTGCAGAGGAATATCCAAACGGTCCAGAACTAATTATAATATCATTCAGTTTAGCTCCTTTTCTTTTTATGATTTTATTTGTTATACCAAAAAGTGTAAAACTAATAGAGATTTCTTTGCCTTCATTAGTATCTCCACCTAGAATTTTTATGCCAAATTCTTTTGATGCTTTCCCAAAACCGATAGCTAAATCTTCTATCTTCTTTTTTGAAAGTTTTCTTGGTAAAACTACTGAAACAATACCAAAAATTGGTTTGATTCCTTTTGCCGCAAAATCACTTACACAAGAAATAATACTTTTTCTTGCAATATATTGCAGTCCTACATTCTTTGGTATGTCTGTACTTTCTACCAATGTATCTATTTTTAAAACAAAATATTTTTTTCCAATTTTGTAATATTCTACATCTTCTGACACAAATTTGTCATTTAACGCACTTTGAAAAATATCAATTATTTTTTTTTCAGTTAATCTGCTCATAACTTTGTTTAATTAATTCTTTAGTTTCTTGATGAATGTTTCTACTTTTTTCTAGACTTTCTGACTCTACTGATATTCTGATAATATCTTCTGTATTCGATTTTCTTACTAAGATCCAGGTATCTTCATCAACAATTGCCTTAATTCCATCAATTGTTTGTATCTCATTATATTGTTCATTCAGTTTTTTGTAAACAGTTTTCATAACTTGATCTTGGAGCTCTAGTTTACATTCTATCTTATCTCTGATTATATGATATTTTTCCATGAAGTTTAAGATATCATGAAACGTATCTTTCAATATCATAGATGAAATAAGGCCACTGGTTAGAATTCCATCACGGCAATGATTAAAATCAGAAAATATGAAACCGCCACTACTACCTTCTCCTCCCACTTGAGATTTGGTTTCGATCATCTTCATACTAACGTTTGATTCTCCAACTTTAGTATGGAAAACTTTACCACCTTTCTGTTTTATGTACTTCTCAATTGACATGCTTGTATCCTGACTGAATACAAAATTTTTATAACCTAATTCTAGTGATTTGATTACACCTAGTCCTAATGTAATATCAGGATTCATTTTTTTACCATTTAGTACAACTACAAGTCTATCAGCATCTAAATCAAAAGCAAATCCTACATCTCTGCCATTAGTATTTGATATAAGATCTTTTAATGGATCTGTTGTGGGATCTGGCCCTCGAGAACTTTTCTCTAGATCATCATTTATTGTAATCACATCACAACCAATCTCTTCTAATAATTTTGCAACGATAGTTTTTGCTGCTCCACCACCAACATCAATAGTTATCTTCGGAGTGCCAGATATTTTTCCTATGATTTTTTTTGCATCGTCAATGTAATTTGATTTGATAAAGTATTCAGAACCAATTTTTGATTTATTAGGAATTTGTTTACCTATAATCAGATTAAGTTGTTCCTCATTAAGGCCTTTACCATCAATAATCATTTTCAACCCATTCCATTCGATTGGATTATGTGATGAAGTAATTACTATACCAGCACCATATTTTCGCGCTTCACGAAATGCTATAGGAGTTGGTGCTATTCCCAAATCATAAACATCTATACCAGATTCTATGAGGCTAGCTTTAACAGTTTTTACTATAACATTTCCTGATGGTCTAGTATCAGTTGCGACAACACATTTCTTTGATTTTATTAACGTAGAGAAATTATTTGTGAATTTCAAAATATCAGGTAATGTTAAATCATTACCAAAAATACCTCTAATTCCAGAAACTGATATTTTCAATGTTTCAACTTAGATAGGCTTTTTATAAACTCTGAGTGCAAATGATTAGCGCCTCGATAGCTCAGCCTGGTAGAGCGAACGCCTCGTAAGCGTTAGG
>CAZDAA010000046.1:0-5475 GCA_964503555.1 uncultured Candidatus Nitrosopelagicus sp. | reverse complement strand
ATTTGTGCTTCTCTTGCAAGTTGACATTCAGGCACTAGTGTCATTCCAATCACATCTGCATCAATAGATCTGTAGAATTTTGACTCGGCTTTTGTTGAGAATCTTGGACCTTCAATACAAACATACGTACAATTTTCATGCATAGATATATTCTGATTTTTCATATTATCGGAAACAATACTTTGTAATTCTGGACAGAATGGATCTGCAACTGAAATATGAATTACTTTACCTTCTTCCGAAAACGAGTTTTTTCGAGATTTTGTAAAATCTAAAAATTGTGTCGGGATAACAAAGTGTTCTGGTTTTATTTCTTCCTTTAAACTTCCTACAGCTGAGGGTGCAATAATTCTTTTAATTCCTAATTCTTTAAAAGCCCAAATATTTGCACGATAATTTATTAGATGTGGTGGAATAGTGTGTTTTTTTCCATGTCTAGGTAAAAATGCAATATTTCTATCATTATACTGCCCAATTGTTATTGTATCAGATGTTTTACCATAAGGAGTTTCTATTGTGATTTCTTTACTATTTTCTAACAAGCCAGAATCATAAATTCCTGTTCCACCAAAAATCCCGATCTCTATTTGCTGATCAGTCATTAGTATTGTACCAATGCAACTGTTTTGTGTTTACTGATCTTCTCAATTCCATTTAGATCAGTTAGTTCAATAATAAATGCAAAACCAGTATTTTTTGCATTCATTTTCTCCACTAATTTTGCAGCTGCCTGTGCTGTTCCACCAGTAGCCAACAAATCATCACAAATCACAACACGTTCTCCTTCCTTTAATGCATTTTTTTGGATTTCCATGGTAGCTTTTCCATACTCTATTGTATATGAAATTTTTTCAGTTTTTCCTGGAAGTTTTCCAGCTTTTCTTAACAAAACCATTCCTTTATTGTATTTTTGGGCAAGAGCACATGCAACGATAAATCCTCTTGATTCTATTCCAACAAATACATCAACATCATTCGGATGAAATTTTTTTGAAAATTCGTCAACAATAAATTCCATCGCAGCAGGATTTTTAAGAATTGGACTAAAATCCCTAAATAGAATACCTTTTTTAGGAAAATCTTGGTAGTCTGCAATTATTTCTTTTAAGTTCATATAATTTCAAGAATATATGAGGAATAAAAATTGTTTTGATACTAAACACTATGATCTAAATTTCAACATCTATAGTCGCGCTAGCTGTATCTAAACGACTGTTAGCTTCGACTACCCATTCACCTGGAGATGCAGCAATAGGTATTCGAAGCAAATGTGTAGTAAATTGTCCATTTTTATCAGAAAATATTTCTATTTCTGATACTTTGTCACCAACTGGACTAACTAGAGATACGAATAGTATTGAATTCGAATTTTCAGTTTGACCAATTATAAGAACCTCTTCTCCAGGGTTATAACTAGATTTAGTAGGATTAAGTGTTATATCTCCAGTTCCGGTTTGTAATCCAACAGAAAATTTAGCTATGTCTTCTATATTTGCATGTGAAACAACAGCTCTGTATACTCCTGACTTGTATCCATTCAAATCTAAACTAACTTGACCATTACCAGCTGAATTTGTAAGAATAGTTTTAGTTATAGTGATCTTATCGCTAAAATCGATAATTTGAACAGTTAATGATGATGACGAAGGTCCAACAACTCGTAAGGGTAAGTCAGCAGTTGTTTGAAAATTTAATTGATCAAGTAAAATAACAATTTTGTCTGTTGGTGCTGAACCAATACCAAAAATTGTAGCTTCAGAGTTATTATTCAGAGTTTTTGCTATAGCAGCATATGTTCCACTTGTAAACGTGGATGTAACGGGAAATGTATATTCAAAGTTCCCACTTCCATCTGCTTGTATACTATCAAATAAAACAGTCACAGATTTAGGATCTATAATACTTAAAGTCAATGCTTGATTTGCTTTCGCAGTACCAGTTATGGTGACAGTATCTCCAATTTCATATTGCTCAGATAATGAAGTCATTTGCAAAACAAAATCTGACGTGATTGTTAGATTTTTTAGTATGCTCGTTTGATCATTTTCAATAACTAGAGATTTTAAACCTACAAGTGTATCGGAACTTACAGTTTTCTCATAAGTCCATTTTCCAGCCGAGTCAGTTATTACAACATGTTTGGTTTCTAAAACATTTCCATCTTTGAATGAAAATATAACTGCACTTTGTGCTTTTGCAGTACCTGAAATGATTAACATATCTTCTAACTTTACAGTTTCAGGTGAAGTTGTTATACCAAACCTGCTTTCAGTGTCATAAAATCTATTTAACGAATTATTTATTTTTATTTCAGTACTTTCGTATACACCATCCTGTCTTTTTATTTGAAAGTCATTCATTCCAATCTTGGTTGTAGATGGGATATTTAATGCAGTGATAAAATTTCCATTTTGATCTGTCCTGATGGATTCTAACAGAGTATCATTCAGGAATAATTGTAATGTTTCATTTGGATTAAATCCATTACCCACCAGTCTTTCAGTAGAAGCAGCTCTAATTTTTTGTGGAATGAATTTAATCTTATCACCACTGATTTCAGTAACTTGAGATTCTGATTCAGGAGTTTGTGGTGTAGTAATATTTGGTAAATCTTGACTAACTTCTTTTGGCGCTACTTTTCCTTTGCCTACTTCAAAGCCTGTGACTGCAGTTGCCTTCCAGTTAATACCTGTAGCTTTTTTGTCAGTTTTAAAAGCAAATTTAATCGATTCTCCTGACTTTAGTTCATTGCCAAGTGATGCAGTGAACAATATTCCCTGACCATTGCCATATTTAGCACCAGCCCATCCTGATTCGGTTTTAAACGAGGTGAATGAATTATCTTTTGATACCCAGACATTAATTTTCTGTATTTCCGTTCCATCGGTTGTTTCCTGAGTAAATTCAATAATTATTGTATTATCCAGACTTTCTGCGTCTACAGAAATAGTTATTGCTGCAGCTTCTGGAGCTGGTAGAATTACCAAAAGACTTACAACTGCTAATAATACGACTATAAAATTTACCTTAGAATACTTTTTCATAGAATTCATAATTTTCTCTGTCATTAAACTTTAATTACTTTATGACTCATTTAATTCAGTTTTAGACTTAATCATCTTCATTTTTTTATAGTTTGTCTATTAGACAAGGAATTTTGGTGCTGGCGTATTCGTTCAGCAATTAACCTATACAATGTACGAACTTGGTCTTTTGTCTTTTCAGTCAGAAAATTTGCGTCGCCTAAAGCAATTTTTTCACAGATATACCTACAAATCTCATCTTTTTCAAATTCACCCCATTCATCCTCATGATGCTCATCCCAAACTGCTGTAAGATTTTCAACAATACCTTTTCTTCCTTGAACCATCACGTCGTTATTGGTTAGATTTTCAAACCCCTGTTTTCGAAGTTTTATTTCATAAGTCTGATTTACAGCATACAAATAATCCTCAATTACCATATAGTCTTCAATTGATTGAAGAAGTTTTCCTTCTCTCTCGAAAAATATGGTCTGCACTTCTGAAAATTTATTATTTTTTAATTGTTCAGCAATCTGTTTAGACTCTATATCATTGTCAAGAAGGATGAATGTGTTATATCCATGATCACGATAAAAAATTGCTAATGGTAGTACTGAGTTTTTATTATAAGCTGGTATGACATTTAATGGATTCATAGATATGTTTGGGTCCTGAAGGAACTTATCAAAAGCGTTTAGGTACATTGTGTCCGACATAGTTTCAACTATAATTATAGGTCGTGAATTACTACCAATTTCTCTATCAACTGTTGATTCAACTAATCCTCTTGACAAACCATATAGAATTGGTATGAGAGTAGCATCATCTGCCTTCCAGTATTCATAATAAATTTTGCTTAGATGGTTCTTTCTTTCTAGTTCTACTACTAGAAGATTACCGGGAGTATAATCAAAAATCATAAACGGTGAATGTGTAGCATATAAAACCTGATTTGTTCCTGCAAGGTTCTTCAGTAGATCAGAGATACCACGTTGTTGTGTTGGATGTAAATTTCTAGCAGGTTCATCAAGTAGCAAAATTGCTTCTTTTAATTCTGATCTTTGTGTTTCGGCTGCAAAATTTATAATAAATGAAAATGTCCATTTGAAACCTTCAGCTCTTCTATTTAACAAACCCGTATTAGTAATTGTACCATCTCTATGAACATCAGATATTATCACACTCATAATATTTCCAGGATTAAATCTTAATTCCACATGAATTGGTTCACCTTTCCAAGCAGGATTTAAGCGACTAGTGAGTTTTTTACTTGCTTGATTTAGAAGTTTAATTAATTTTGACGGACTATTTTGATACTCTTCCAATTTATCCAATTCTAGTTCTGCAAGATAAAACAAATTTCTTACAGTTTCAACTCTATCAAATTCTTCAACATATTCAACATTTCCAGGTGTAGAAGTTTTGGAATGTTGAAGATAATCTTGAAGGTTTATGTTTCCAAGAATTTTTTTATAATCAGAAAAGTAAACAATGCGTGGATGCAAATTATCCTTGATGAATTCTTCTAATTCCAGTCTTTCTGAGGTATTCAAAAAACTATCTGAATTTTTTAGTATTTTCGGATACAATTCATTCCATTCAGAAATAACTTCTTCCTCTTCAGATGCTACAGATTTAATATTTTCATCAAATATTTGAAGATCTTTTTTAAAACCACCAGTAGTTTTTGGTGGAGATCTAAGTTGGAAAAAATCAGTATTAAGCTGTTCTTTGATATGATTTGGAATAGTATCAATAAAATTCTGTAAATCTGAAGTAATGTTTTGCCAAGATCTCAGATTAGTATTTTGCTCCTCACCAATTTTCCCCTCCTCAAAATCATATTGAATTTCAGGATTTTTATTGGTTCTAAAAATTTTTAATCTTTTAATATCCAAGCCTGGAAAATTTTCCTTAACAAACTCTCTTTCGTTTTCATTTAACTCAAATACTCCTTCAGCAATTCTAATTTCTGATTTGAGCTCCTCAACCATTTCATCACATAGATCAAGCTCTGAGACAATTTCGTCCCTATTCAGTAAGATTAGGCCTTGAAGTATTGTTGTTTTACCACTTTCATTCCTTCCGATAAATGCGGCTAAATCACCCACCGTGACATCACCAGAGTCGTGAATACAACGAAAACCTCTAATTCTGAATCTTCTAAGACGCAAACTAGAGCGAGTTGATTCGACTGCGATTTAACTTATTCGTCAAAGTAATTTCAACTTTCAACTCTCAAAATAGATAATAAGGGTTGGAAGTCTGAGAAAATAATAGTGATTTATGGTGAAAAAAGAAATAAAAACCGCCAAAGAACTGAAAAAGGAACTTGAAGAGAGTAAAGCGAAATTAGCATTACTCAACAAAAAATCTAGGCATTCAGTTAAATCTAAACCAAAAAAGAAACAGCCAAAAAAGAAGACAGAGGTGGAGAGACCTGAGACCAAGA
>CAZDAA010000045.1:0-5521 GCA_964503555.1 uncultured Candidatus Nitrosopelagicus sp. | reverse complement strand
AATTGTGCATCCCAGTCAAGTGTTCTTCTAGCTTCGGTCATTTTCAAATCCCATTTGATAGATTTTTCACGGAGTTTCACCAAATCTCCCGCATGCGCGGCTATTCTATACGCTATAAGTCCCTCCTTCACCTCTTCAGGGTTTGGTAGTGCTAAATGTTCAGATGGAGTTAGATAACATAAAAGATCCACCCCCTCGCTGGCTGAAACTGCGGCACCTATTGCACTTGCAATATGATCATGCCCAGAGGCAACATCCGTAACCAATGGTCCAAGAACATAATATGGAACATCACCAATCATAGATTTCGCGAGTTTAACATTTGTTGCTACTTCATCAAGTGGAACATGACCTGGACCTTCAACCATTACTTGTACATCTTTTTCAATTGCTCGTTTTGCTAATCGTCCAACGTTAATCATTTCCTGTACTTGTAACTCATCATGTGAATCCAATATTGAACCAGGACGTAACGCATCACCCAAACTGAAAGTGACATCGTATTTTTGTGCTAATTCAATCATGTAATCATAATTAGTGATATAGGGATTTTCCTTATCATATTTTAACATCCATGCTGCAGTTATTGTTCCTCCTTTACTTACAATACCAGCATACCGCTGTACCTTGAGTATTCTTTTTGCAATTTCTTTTGTGATTCCAGAATGAATTGTTGTATAATCAACTCCATCCTTTATGTTATTTTCAAATGCCTTTAGGTAATCATCTTCTGTAATATCGAGTGGATTTTTGTGTTTTTCAACCCCAAAATTATATGCCTCATAAATTGGTACAGTTCCAAATGTTATAGGTGCAGCATCTAATAATGCTCTTCTAATTTCACCAACATCGCCACCATCACTAAGATCCATTATTGTATCTGCATGATATTTTACAGCAACCTTAGCTTTTTCGACTTCTTCTTCGATATTGACATTAAGTGTAGATGTTCCAATGTTGACATTAACTTTAGTTTTCATACCTTTCCCAATCCCTACATTGTGAATATTTTGAGGTCTTACATTGTTGCTTGGAATAATAATTGAGCCACTAGCAATTTTTGGTAAAAGCCAATCAAGTGTAACATCTTCATCTTTTGCAACCTGTTTCATCTCGTCAGTTGCAACACCTCTTCTTGCAGAACTCATTTGAGTAGCCATAGATATAGTAACCATCTACTGGATTTAAACAAATCATGACACCAGCGATCAAATTTTAAAACACAGTACAGAATTAGAAAGATATGAATATTCTTTCGATAGGTGGTTCTGATCCATCATCTGGTGCTGGAATACAAAGTGATATCAAAACATTTTCCAATCATGATGTATACGGATTTACAGTTATAACTGCAATTACTAGCCAAAATACAAGAAAAGTTACCTCAATTGAGCCTGTTTCTGCCAAAAGCCTAAGAGCACAATTAGATTCGGTTCTGTCTGATTTCGACATTGATGGAATCAAAATTGGTATGGTTTACAATTCTCAGATAATAAGGACAATTCATTCAAAGTTAAAAAATATCAAAGTTCCAATCATTGTAGACCCCATAATAAAATCAACAACTGGTACAATCCTTCTTAAAAAAAATGCTCTACGTGATTACAAAAAGATGATGATACCATTAGCAGATGTGATAACCCCAAATAAGTATGAGGCAAAAGTTTTGTCAGGAATATCAAACTTGAATAAATCTGCAAAAAGAATCCAATCAATGGGTGCTAGATGTGTAATCATTACCGGTGCAACTTCATCAAACAATAAAATTTCTGATTTTGTTTTAGAAAAAAATAAAGAATATACAATTCCTGGTAAAAAAATCTCCATCAAAAATCATGGAAGTGGATGCAATTACTCTGCAGTCATCGCAATATCACTTGCAAGAGGGAACACAATCAATTCTGCTGTAAAAATGGCTAAAAATTATACTTATCAATCCATAAAAAATTCAAAAAATATTGGAAGAGGCGTAAATATCACTCATAGAAATATTTCAAACGGGATGCAGATTTTATCAGATTCAATAAATGAGTTCAAGCAAATTAAAAACATCTACAAAATGATTCCAGAATGTCAAACGAATTTTGTATTTGCAAAAAAAAACCCAAAGAGCATAAAAGATGTGTTAGGTATATCAGGTCGTTTGGTTAAATCGGATAAAGATGTCATTACAGCTGGTGAAATTATCTATGGGGGTTCAAGGCATGTTGGAACAGCTGTAATTAAAGTTAATAAAAAATTTCCAGAAATTCGTTCCAGCTTAAACATAAAATATGATCGAAAAATTATTTTGAAAGCAAAAAAATTAGGATTTAATGTTTCAAACTATGATAGAAGCAAAGAACCAAAAAAATCAAAACAAAGTGAAAACTTTTCTATCTCATGGGGAATATCTAATGCCCTCGGAACTAAATCACCTGACGTCATTTATCATAGGGGTGATATTGGAAAGGAACCAATGATTCTAATCTTTGGTAACGACCCTCGTGATGTAATCAAAAAGACCTCTATGCTAACTGTTTACTGAAAATTGTATAACTTAACATAAATAGTGCTACAAATAGAATACAAATTCATGAAAGCAATAATTCTTGCCGGGGGATTGGGTACTAGGCTTCAACCCTATACTACGTTTATACCAAAACCTATGCTACCTCTAGGTGAAAAACCATTATTGGAACATCTAATTGAATGGATTAAAAAAAATGGCATAAAAGAAATTGTGATATGTGTTAGTTATCTTCGTAAAACAATTGAGGATTATTTTGAAGATGGGAAGAGATTTGGCGTAAAAATAGAATATGCTGCAACAAATAAACCACTTGCAACAGCGGGACAACTAAAAACTGCTGAAAAATTCATAGATGATACATTTGTCTGCGTTTACGGTGATTCTGTTTTTGATTTTAACCTAAAAAATATGATTAAAGAACATAAGAAAAAAAAATCTTTTGTTACAATGGGTCTTTACGAATATAAAACTCATTTAAAGTATGGAGTGATTGATGCAAAAAATAATGGTAAAGTATCTGCATGGAATGAAAAACCAGAAATCAAGGTAAAAATCAATATGGGTTGTTATGTTATGGAGCCAAAAATTCTAAATTTCATTCCAAAAAACAAGCCATATGGAATGGATGATGTAATAAAAAAAGCCATTTCTCAGCGTAAAATTATTCACAGCGTGCTAACAAAGAAAGGATTTGTTGATATTGGTGATAAAGAAACCTATGAAAGGGCAAATCTAGAATATAGAAAAAAACTAGGTAAAATTTGATCGGTATGGCAGAAATTATAATTCGTGAGATTGAAGAAAATGATCTTGAAAAAGAATTTCTAGAAAGTTTAGATTTCTTGCGAAAAGCTAGTAATATTGATAAAAATAAAGCGTATGATATTTTAAAAAAAATTAAACAAAACCCAGATCATATAATCCATGTTGCATTAGATGGTAACAAAATTGTTGGATCTACTACTTTGCTTATTGAACAAAAATTTATCCATAATGGTGGACGGGTTGGTCATATTGAAGATGTTGTTGTCAGAAAAGATTACGAAGGACGTGGAATCGGTATGAAATTAGTCATGTCATTATTAAATTGTGCAAAAGAAAAAAATTGTTACAAAACAATTTTAGACTGTAAAGATGATCTAAAGATATTTTATGAAAGAATTGGGTTTAAATCTGAATCAAATTGTATGCGATACAATCATGATTAAAAATATTTTTTTGGTCTTTTTTTGATCCGAAATAAAAGCGAGCCTACAATCATAATTGGTATTGATACAGCCATGAATAATGGTGGTGTTATCGTAACAGTGAAAATTTGATAATCTTTTTCTATATCGTCTAACATTGTGTATGAATAAAACATACCAATCAACAATACTAAACCACCAATAATTATCAGCCATCCAATTTGCTTTGAACCAAATTTTCTCGCAATCATATATGATGTACCAGACATAACTAATCCAGGAGCAACACCAATTGAGATAAACTGTAAAATTTTGGATGGTGCGTCATAGACCCGTGGTTTTAAAAAATCATCTTCTAATGTCGGCTCTACTGCAGGTTCTAGCATGTAGTTAAGAATTGAAATCATTTCTCCTGCGAATATTGCATATAACCCTATAGCTGCCATTGCAATGTAAGCGCCATACTGTAATGCCATATGAATCAGATTTTGTTGTGTATAAATAAACTGTATTTATTCAATACCTACAAGATTAGCAAGTTCTTTTCTACATGCAGCACCTAATATTTCAGCATCTTTTTCAGGTGAAGAATTATTCAAAAATATACCATAACCTCGTTCAAGACCTGACCAAGAATTGGTCAAAGGATAAACCTCAATATGCCAATGAATTTGTTTACTATTTTTCTTCTCTGGTGATAAATGAAAGACCAAATTGTAAGATAGATCTTTGATATGTTTAGATAATCCACCTAATGTTGCTCTCAAGATCAATGATAAATCATTTATTTCTTTTTGAGATATTTTTGAGAAAACCGTAGTATGTTTTTTTGGTGATATCCAAAATTCAAATGGATGAGATGGAGCCCATGGACAAAATGCAACAAAACCTTCCGTTTGTAAAACTTGGCGTGGTCCTCCCATCTCAGTGTTAATAACTTGACACATTGGACATACACCCTTTTCATTAAGAAATCTATGAGAAGCTTCAGCTTCCGCCTCTATTACTGGAGGTATATTTGAAAAACTGATCATGTTAACGTGTGGGTGGTCTATAACTGCACCAGCATTTTTGCCATGATTAATAAAAATTGAAATGTATGTAACACCCCTTTGTGTGTACAACCAGCGAAGCCTATCTTGTATTACAACCAAAGTGTTTCCCCATTGTTCAACATCTAACGTAGCAAATGTTTCTGCATGTTTAGAAGATGCAACAATTATGTAATGATAGCCATATGCAGGTTCACTATATAGTGGTAGATCACTGTATGAGTTTTCAGGTGAGGTTGAAACTGCGGGATTTTTACTTTCAAACACACGTACTGACCAATCTTTCACAAAAAAATCATCACTATCTTGTAATCTTTGTAGCATTCCATCTTTGGCGACAAGAGATAACATGGAAGGATTAGTCATAGATTCGTTACCAGGACAAAATGGACATTTTTTAGAAGACGTACTCTTTCGGACTTTCGTTGAAATGATCACTGATCGTTCAAGTAGGTAATCTTTTCTCATGTCCCCCATACAGATACTAGTTTTCTTAGTGTCTTAAAACTTTTCAAAATACCTTATTAGAAATTATTTGCAGGCATTTTGATTGTAAGATTTAAAGAACGTTATACTTGAATCATATAGGAGCTGAATAATATTTCTGAGAATTCTGACATAAAAATGGTGTATGTTTTACTAGATGGTGTTGGTGATCTTCCACATCCAGATTTAGATGGTAAAACACCGCTTGAGGCTGCATCAACAACACACATGGATACATTAGCAAAGAATGGTGTTATGGGACAAGTTATATCAGTAGGAAAGGG
>CAZDAA010000044.1:0-5869 GCA_964503555.1 uncultured Candidatus Nitrosopelagicus sp. | reverse complement strand
GTATAATGCCGCGTTCGCAACGCGGATGTCGAGGGTTCGATTCCCTCCCAGTCCATCTATAAATTATTATAGATAAATCATGGAAAATGTGTATGAAAGTTTTCAATGGAAAACAGGCAGCGGAAGATTATATGGCAGCTCATACCTTAACATTTTCTACACCTGATTTGACCCTCAAGCGATTTTCATTTTGGCTTGGAGATATTGTCCCTGATCCAAATAATAAAGAAGAAACAATGCCTAGATTAATGACATACATAGAAGAAAAAGACTTTGCGCCAACTCAGGTTATAGACGATGATAGCTATGAACCATCTGGTGCTGTATTAAAATCTGGACTTTATGGTAGTACAGATACTGATTCTGGTGGTCAAACAAAATTTTGTTCAGAATGCGGTGAAAAAATTTCTGCCTCAGCAAGATTTTGTACTGAATGTGGCGCAGGTCAAGAATAGTAAAAATTAAAGATTAAATTTTATTTCCGCAATTTGTGCAGAACTTTGCATTTTGTCGCAAATCAGAACCGCATGAGGAACACTTTGCAGCGTTTGATGGTTTTGAAACCAGTGATGGATCGGGTGTTGGTAGTGTTCCTGCATTGTCAAAACCGGTGGCAGCAGATATTACAGATGCTGGACCACCAACAGGGTTTTCTGCTGTTCCAGAACGTGGTCCTGGTGGAGTTGCCATACCACCTGGCATCATTCCTGGCGTACCCATTCCTGGCATTAAACCTGGAGACTGTGTTCCGCCCAATGATGCACCACCAGAAATTTTATCAACGGCTTTTTTAATTTCAAAGATTACTTTGATTGATAAAAATTCCAATGCGGAATATGCAACAACATAATCACCCAGTTTCTGAAAAAATTCCCTTTCCGTTAATTTTCCTTCCTTGTACATATTGTTAGTGTCAAGAAATGATTCGTAGTAACCTTGAGATTCTTCGAATAAATTGTTTAATTTATCAGTCAAAAGGTTTAATGTATCAACTTCTCCTAGTGACATGAATTTTAATCACATTTTACAATTATAATTACTTTAGGTTCTATCAAAAAATAATTGAGGCTAAATTATTCCAGTGCCTTATCAATCATTGTTTTGTAGGTTTCCTTAGAAGCAGCACCTACTTGTTGAGCAACGACTTGACCATTATTGAATATCATTAAAGTGGGTATGCTGAAAACATTGTATTTTGATGCCAATTCATTAGCCTCATCAACATTCACTTTGACAAACTTAACTGTCCCATCATAATCACCAGACAGTTCTTCTACAACAGGTCCAACCATTCTACATGGACCACACCATTCAGCCCAAAAATCAACAAAAACAGGTGTTGATGAACCTATAACATCTGTTTCCCAGGTTTTCGTATCTGAAACGTGAACCACAGCCATATTGACCCTAAAAAAAATCTCCACTTAAATGTTCAGGTGATTAAAAATTCATAGAATATGTTTAAATGAGATTTTAGATATGATTACCTATGAGCTCCGATTTACGAATAAAAAAGTTAAGAGGTTCAGGAGGATATGTAATGGCTCAAGTTTCTGATGAACAGCAAAGAAAAGGAAACCTTGGTGGTCCAGATCTCTTTTTGGCACCTATAGGTAGACTGGATGAATATACAATTAAAAAATATTCTTGTAATATATGTGACAAAGAATATGACGGTAGTCCAAAAATTGAATATGAACATCCTAACGAGCAAGTAGCTGACAATTTGATTCTTGTTGAACGAGGTCAATATCTTTGCATTGAATGTGGTTCACCTATTGCTGAGTATAGAGAATTTCAAAAATCAGATGAATCAAGTGACATCGGTAATGCAAAACCAGCTGAAGTGAATGCAGAAATTTTCCAGGAATTAAATAATGATACTCAAGAAGATTCAGAAAGTATAATGAATGAAATTATTAGTGAAAATAATGATCAATTCGAAAATGTAGGCGAGTCTTTAGAAACTGATGTTGTATCAGGTGATATAGATTCAACATTTAGTGCAATCACAGGAAAAATAGTATTTGATGAAAATGCTAAGCAGATTGGTGTTGCTAAACAAGTGGGTGTCAATTCCAAAAATGAAGTAGTTTTAGTTATAACAGATAATTATGGAAATGACAAAAGTGTTGATTGGCAAAAAATTAAAAAAATTGGTGAGATTATATTACTCGGAAATACTGTAACTGAGAGAGAAAATACCCCAGCTCCGGACGGATTGAGATGTTCAAACTGTAATTTTGATAATAAATCAGATGCTAAGTTTTGTGAAAATTGTGGATCGAAAGTATAGTAAGCACAACAAGATTTATCTAATCATCACAAAGGAAAAAACGTAACTTGGGATCATCTTCTGTGAAAGGCATAGTAAAGGATGTCATAATTGTAGGTATTTGTGTGGCAGTAATCTGGATTGGTCTCCAGGCTTATTTTGGTGCCGCAAATCCATTTTATGTTGTATCCAGTGGAAGCATGTACCCACAATTAGCAATGTATGACATTATAGTAATCACTGGACATGCGCCATTTGAGGGGGTCAAAGTTGGAGACATTATTGTGTTTGATAGACCGAAAGATCATGACAAAGTTATCGTACATAGAGTGGTAGCAGTAATTGATGATGACCCAAAAACATTGAGAACGAAGGGTGACAATAATCAGGCATCTATTCCTGGAACAGATTTTCCAATAACTGAACAGGAATATAAGGGGACAGTAGTTCATGTTATTCCACAAGTTGGGTATATAACAAAAGTTTTACAACCGCCAATAAATTACATCATAATAGCTGTAATTGTTGGAATAATGATAATTAGACAAATAGCAAAAAACTACAACAAAAAAGATCTAATAATAAATGATGTCGATGAATCCAAGGCAGACGGAAAAATAGATTATTTATTACATGATAAAGAATATAGCTCTGACGATTTCCTAAATAAGGATGAAAAACCTGTTGAAGAAATTAGTAAAGAAGATACTAAATCAATAGACGATATACCAGAATTTTTCCGTGATAAGGAACAAGAAAAAGAGAAAGAGTAGTCTTATTCTTTAGAATTATCTAGTTTGAAAACTCGTTTAAAATAATCTGCGTTTTCAATAGTTTCCTCGCCATCATCTTGAATTTTTGCTAGATCTTTTGCAAGTCGTTTTTTATAACCAAGTTGCATCTGACGAGCAATCTGAATTCTTTGTGCTTGTGGAGAACCTGCTCCATGCATTGATTCCGTAAGATAACCAACTGCATTTCTACCCATAGTCATATTTTCAATTAGACGTAAAATTCTCATTCTACTTTCAACATCGACACCCTTTCTTCCTTTGAGGTATTTTTCAAGTAGCGGTCCAGTTATGGGGTTTCTTAGTTCTGCTTCAGATGGTAATGTAACCATTAATCCACCAGCAATATCTTGAGCAAACCTGCTTATTTGATAAGGAAAGCGTGTAACGTTATGTTTACACACGTTTGCTAACATATCGTCATTTTGCCAAACACCAGACTTCATTTTATGAGATTGATACGAGGATGCAATTCCCGTACCATAGATTGATTCGTTTAGATGAGTCATCTCAATTAATTTATCTTTAATATGAGAAACTTTAGGCACACCATTATAATCTGCTATAGTTGCTGCAGCACCAATTAGGACATCACCTAAACCAGTCTTACAAACATAACTTCGTCTATGATAACAAGTAAATCTCTCAACCAACATTGAAGCAAATTCATATTCTCCATCCATGAAGATCAATTCGTTTGGAATGAAAGCTCTGTCAAAAATTACCATCGCTTCTTGACCACCATATTCTGAGTTACCTTGATCAATATCACCAGGTTCCATGCTTCTTGTATCGCAAGACTGTCTACCATAGATGTAAGTTATTCCAGGTGCATCTACTTGAATTGCTCCTACAATTGCATAATCTTTATCGTTTTCAGTTAATCTCATAGTTGGCATAACAAGCATCCAATGAGAGTTAATACAACCAGTCTGGTGAGCTTTGGCTCCAGATATGTAAACACCTTTATCATTTCTTTCAACTATACGAAGAAACAGGTCAGGATCTTCTTGCTCAGATGGTCCTTTACTTCTGTCGCCTTTGACATCAGTCATTGCACCTCCAATCACCAGATTTTCATGTTGAACCATCTTGATAAATTCTAACAATTTTTTATGATAGTTTGTTCCATGTTTTTCGTCAATCTCAAATGTAGTAGAATGAAGTGAGTTTAATGCGTCCATACCAACACAACGTTGGAAACATGTACCAGTCAGCTGTCCTAACTTTCTCTGCATCTTGTTTTGTTTAACTACATCTTGTGCACTTTCTGCAATATGCAAGAATCGATTTACCTGTTCTCCTGTGATAGAAGATTTTACTGATGCAAGACCTTCTTCTTCCACAGCAAGATCATAAGTTTTAGCAACCGCATTAATTGAAGGACGAATCATTGGATGATCAACAGGTTCTTTGACAAGTTCACCAAACAAGTAAATTGTGAGATCACGACCTCTCAGGCTTTCAATATATTCTTCGCCAGTTCTTATGGGTCTGATTGTTTTTTGCATGTTACTACTACAACATTCTCTTATAAAAATTCTAGAAATAGATTAGCCGTAGCTTTAGCTAATTTAGATACCAATTCTTACATCCAATATTTTACAGCCGTTATTTTTTTCCATGACCAGCACGGGATTCATATCAAGTTCTTTAATTTCACTAAAATCAGTGACAAGTTGGGATAATCGTTGAATACATTCAGATAGTTTCTCTACATCAGATGGTTTTTCACCTCTTACTCCATCCAAGAGCTTCTTTGTCTTAATGGACATAATCATGTCGTTTGATTCTTGATCAGTTAAGGGTGCAAGTCTGAAAGTAACATCTTTTAAAATTTCAACATAAATTCCACCCATACCCAGCATAATAACCGGACCAAAACCCGGCTCAAGCTTGGAGCCTATGATCATTTCTTTACCACCTTTAACCATCTCTACAATTAAGACTCCCTTGATTTCAGCATCACTATCATATTTCTTAGCATTCTCAACAATTTCTTTGAATGCATTACGAACTTCATCATCATTTGTAAGATTGACTTTAACACCACCAGCATCTGATTTGTGTACTATTTGTGGTGAGGCAATCTTCATAACTACAGAATATCCAATCTTATTTGCAGCTTCAACAGCTTCATCCTCAGTCTTTGCAAGAATATTTTTTGGGAGAGGAAATCCATATGCTCCTAAAATTTCAAGACCTTCTTCTTCAAGTAGGTTTGTTCTTCCCTCTGCTTTTACCTTATCAAATACTTGTTTGACTCTTTGAGTATCAACTTCAAATTTTGTTATCTTTCCTTCTGGAGTTTTTGTCCATTCAACAAACCGAAGCATTGCCTTAAGTGCACGAATAGAACCTTCCGCATAGGTATAATACGGAACATCGCCATTGGCAAGAATTTCCCTATTTGTAATTCCTTCATCCAAACCCATCAAACTTGCTAGCATTGTTTTGTTGTATTTTTTTGACATTTTTACAATCACTTCTGCCAGTTTATCATAATCCAATGTTGCAGAAGGCGTACACATTGAAATTACAGAACCAACATTTTTGTGTTGAAGAACTTCGTTCAGAACATTTTCAAATCTATTATAATCTGCATCACCAACTATGTCAACTGGATTTCTTGAACTGCCCCAAGGTGGAATAACTGCATCTATTTTTGGTCTAATCTCTTCAATCTTTGCCATTTTGATTCCAAGTTTTGAGCATGAATCAGTTGAAATAATTGCCGGACCGCCAGCATTTGAAACAATTACAAGATCACCTTCTGTAGGAAGAGGTTGTTTAGAAAATGCTG